>JANMWW010000176.1:0-29592 GCA_031394155.1 Chloroflexota bacterium
CGCCGTCGCCGTCTCGACGGACGAGCAGGGCGAGTGGTGGGGCTCGACCGGACTCGGCACGGTGCCGCACGCGCTCATCGCCGTGTACGGAGGGGACACGACCGTCGCAACGCTGAAGTTCGACGAGTACATCAACCGCGCGCCGGACGCGCTCGGGCACCTGACGGCGAAGGGAACGCCCGAGGGCCACGTGAACGTGACCGCACTCGTCGATTTCCGGAACGACGTGGTCAACACATCCCTCGGCGTCGCGCACGCGCTCGGACAGCGCCTCTGGGGCGTCCGCGTCGACACGAGCGAATCGCTCATCGACCGGTCGGTGCTCGAGGAGATCAAGGCTGCTGACGGTGTCACTCGGGATGACGAAGTCCGTGGCGTGACCCCGAGAGTGGTCGTACTCCTTCGACGCGCGCTGGACGATGCGGGATACGGGCACGTGCGCATCGTCGTCTCAGGCGGCTTCGACACGGCGAAGATCAAGCGCTTCGAAGAGCTCGCCGTGCCGGTCGATGTGTACGGCGTCGGGTCGGCGCTCGTCTCGGGCACCGGCTTCGATCACACCGCCGACATTGTGCGGGTCGATGGCAAGCCGCTCGCGAAGACCGGCCGCGCATACGTCAACAGCGACCGTCTTCACCCGGTCGACTGGCACTCTCTCGTCGCGGAGGCGGAGTGGGCCCGCTCGAGCTGATCGTCCTCATCGTCGGGCTCGGCATGGCCGGGTTCGCGAAAGGCCTCTCGGGCATGGGTCTTCCGCTCATCGCCACGCCGATCCTGGCAGGCGTGTTCGGACCGCGCATGGCGGTGACGATCGTGACCATCCCGATCTTCGTCGCGAACTCGCTTCTTGTGATCCAGGGAATGCGGAACCGCGGTCTGCTCAGCGGCATCGCACCGCTCATCGTCGCCTCGATCGTGGGGACGGCGATCGGCACGCTCCTCCTCGCGCAGCTCGATCAGCGCACGTTCGCGATCCTCATCGCCGCGATGGTCGTGATCTTCCTCGCCCGCGGCGACCGACTGCTCGGCGACGACCCCGCCGCGTTGCGCGCACGCATCCTCGGTCCGGCGGTCTGCTTCGTCGGCGGAGTGCTGCAGGGCACCACCTCGATCGCAAGCCCGCTGGTCGGCTCGTACTTCCACTCGAGACGCCTGCGGCCCGCGGAGTTCGTCTTCGTGCTCTCGTCGATCTTCGAGCTGAACAGCATCGTGCAGCTCATCGGGTATTCGCTCCAAGGCTTGTACAACGCCGAAGTCATCACGCTCGGTCTGCTCGGGCTCGTGCCGACGCTTCTCGCGATGATGCTCGGCATCTACCTCCGCGGGAGGCTCGACGCCACGCTCTTCCGCAGGCTCATCGTCGCGTTATTGATCTTCTCGGTCGCCAACCTTCTCTGGCGGACGTTCGCCGCCTAGGACGAGCCTGACTACGATGCCCGGCATGGACTGGGCGATCTCCGCGCAGGCGCGCGCCGAGCTGGCGCCGGGCGGCAAGCTGCGTGTCGGCATCAACCACAGCAACTTCCTCCTGGTGAATCCCGGCTCCCCCCACGGCGCGCCACAGGGGATCGCGCCCGACCTGGCGCTCGAGCTCGGGAAGCGCCTTGGCGTGCCGCTCGCGTTCACGAGCTTCGACGCCGCCGGCAAGACCGCGGATGCGATCCGCGACGCCGCGGTCGACGCTGGGTTCCTCGCGAATGAGGCCGAGCGCGCGAGCGTCATCGAATTCAGCAGCGCCTATCTCGAGCTGCCGGCCACCTATCTCGTGCCCGCGGGCTCGCCCCTGCGCTCGCTGTCCGACGTCGACACACCCGGCGTTCGTATCGCGGTGAGTGGGAGGAGTGCCTACGACCTCTACCTCACGCGGACCCTCGTGAGCGCGCAGCTGGTGCGCGCGGAAGGCATTCCGGCCTCGTTCAAGCTGTTCGTCGATCAGAAGCTCGAAGCCCTCGCCGGCCTGGGGCCTGGCCTGCTGCGGGACGCCCAGAAGCTGCCCGGCTCGCGACTGCTCGACGGACAATTCACGGCCGTCCAGCAGTCGATCGGCGTACCGAAGAAGCACACCGCGGCGGCGAAGGTCCTTCGCGAATTCGTCGAGGATGTGAAGCGCTCGGGGCTGGTTGCGCAGCTGGTCGAGAAGCACGGCGTCAAAGGGGTGAAGGTGGCGCCACCGGCCACCTAGGATTACGCCGTGGAAGTGGAGGAAGGGCTGCACGCTGTGCGGCTCATCGGCTCGAACGCGTTCCTGATCGTCGAGGACGAGCTGACGCTGATCGACGCTGGCCATCGCGGTTCGATCATCGCGCTGCGCCGCTACCTCGCGAGCATCGGCCGCGACATCTCGGAGATCACGCGGATCGTGTGCACGCACGGCCATCCCGATCACATCGGCGGCGTCCACGAGATCGCACGCGCCTCGGGCGCGCAGATCTTCATGCATCCGGCCGACATGGCGCGCCTCCGGATCAGGCTCGGCGAAGTCTTCAGCGGTCGACCGCGCCCCGGCGCGATCATCGCGTTTCTCACGCGCGCGCCATCCGACGCGACGCCGCTGGCCGACGGAGATGTGCTGCCGGTGCTCGGCGGCCTCCGCGTGGTCCACACGCCGGGCCACACGCCGGGGAGCATCAGCCTTTACTCGCCCAAGCGGCGCCTCGTCATCGTCGGCGACATCCTTCAGCGGCTGCGTGGCGTGGTCACCTTGCCGAACTATGTCTTCACCGACGACATGGCTCTTGCGCGTCAGTCGATCGCGCGTCTGGCAGAGCTGGACATCGACACGATCCTCTTCTCTCACTATCCGGCTCTCCGTGACGGCTGCCGCGAAGCGCTCCGTGGACTGGCCTCGTGATGGAGACGCTGAACGACGTTCTCGGCGAGTCAGCTGCGAAGTTCGGCAACAAGGACGCGCTCATCATCAAGCCGGGATTCCGTACGCGCGCCTGGACGTACCGCGATCTCGCCGACGTCGTGCCGCGGATCGCACGGCACCTCGCCGACACCGGCATCCAGAAGGGTGACCGCGTCATCACGCTCGGCGTCAACCGGCCCGAGTACGGCATCGCGGTCCTCGCCGCGCTGCGGACCGGCGCGGTGATCGTCCCGCTCGATGTGAACTCGACCTCAGAGTTCCTCGCGAAGATCGCCCAGCGCACGCGCGCTTCCGCGGTGCTCGTCACGTCGCAGACGAAGGAGCGGGGAGCCACGCTCGGTCTGCCGCTGCACGAAATGGAGCTGCTCCCCGACCACGCGCGCGGCAAGGAGCCGCTGCCGAAAGCTGCGGTCGGTCCCGATGATCTCGCGGAGGTCATGTTCACCTCGGGCACCACCGGCGAGCCGAAGGGCACGATGCTCACGCATCGCAATCTTCTGTCGAACGCCATCGCCGCGACGCAGATCTTCCCGATCGGGCCGAGCCAGCGGCTCCTCTCGTTCATCCCGCTGTCGCACATCTTCGAACAGGGACCCGGATTCTTCTGTGTCCTCGTCGCGGGCGCGTCGGTCGTCTATCCGACCAGCCGCCAACCCGCGGTGATCCGCCGCACGTTCAAAGAGCGGAGGGTGTCGATGATCCTGATCACTCCGGCGGCGGTCCGCTCGCTCTTCATCGCCATCGAGCGGAAAGCGGAATCCGACGGAAAGGGCCCGCTCTTCGCGAAGCTGCGCCGGGTCGCGAAGCACGTACCGATGTGGATGCGACGGATCCTGTTCATCTCGGTGCAGCGCAACTTCGGCGGCCGGTTCCGCTACATCGTGTCAGGCGGCGCGGCGCTCGATCCCGCGCTGGGCGAAGCCTGGCGCGAGCTGGGCATCGAAGTGCTCCAGGGATACGGGCTGAGCGAGACGTCGCCGGCGCTCACGTTCAATCGACTCGATCGCAATCGCTTCGGCTCGGTGGGCGTGCCGGTGCCGGGTATCGAGGTGAAGATCGCGGAAGACGGTGAGGTCCTCGCGAAGGGGCCTGGCATCTTCAAGGGCTACTGGGAGAACGACGAGGCGACGCGCGCCGCTCTCGACGGCGAGTGGTTCCATACCGGCGACCTCGGGACGTTCGACGCCGACGGATTCCTTTGGTTGCACGGCCGGAAGAAGGACATGATCGCGCTCCCCGACGGCCTGAAGGTCTATCCCGAGGACGTGGAGAACGTGCTCGCCGCCGACCCGCGTATCCAGGAGCTCGCGACCGCGCTTCGTCCGACGCTCGCCGTCGTGGTGGGCCTCGAACGTCCCGGGGGTAGGGGCCCCCGTTCAGCGAGCGAGGCGAGCGTGGAGACGCTCCACGTGCACGCGGTGTTCGTCGAGCCAAAAGACGCGCAAGAGGTGGCGGCGATCGTCCGCAGCGCGAACGAGCGACTTTCAGGGAGCCAGCAGATCCGCGGATGGACGATCTGGCCGGAGGACACGTTCCCAACGACGCCGACGCAGAAGGTGAAGAAGCGCGAGGTCATCGAGCGGATCCTCGCGATGGGGAACGACGATGCGCCCGCGCGGCCCGCGGCTGTCGCGGCGCGGGAGCTCACCGAGATCGAAGGTCTCATCGCGCGGACCGCGAACGTGCCAGCCGAGCGTGTGTGGCCCGACGCGCAGCTGTCCGCCGACATCGGCCTCGACTCGCTCGGGCGCGTGGATCTGCTCGGCGTGATCGAGGAGGAACTCGGCGTCTACATCGACGACGCGGCGCTCGCGCCGAGCGCGACCGTGAAGGAGCTCGAGGCGATGGTCCTCGCGGCCCGCGACAACAAGCCCGACACCGGCATCTTCGGCTGGCCGCTGTCACCGCTCGTGCGTTCGGTCGGGCTCATCCTCCAGCAGTTCCTGCTGTGGCCGCTGGTCCACATCTTCTACCGCGTGACCATCACCGGGACCGAGAAGCTGAATAGCCTCACCGGACCGGTGATGTTCGCGCCGAATCACTGCCTCCACTGGGACAACGGGATCATCCTCACGTCGATCCCCGTCCAGTGGCGCTGGCGGCTCGCCGTCGCGGCAGCGGCCGACGACGTGTTCGGCAACAAGCTCAACGGGATCTTCTCCGCCATCCTGGCGAACGCGTTCCCACTCGCGCGCGAAGGCGCGATCCGGCGCAGCCTCGAGCTCCTCGGCGCGCGGCTCGATCGGAAGTTCTCCGTGCTCATCTATCCCGAGGGCCACCTCACGATCGGTGGACCGATGCAGCCGTTCAAGTCGGGGACCGGGCTCATTGCGGTCGAGGGCGGCACGCCGGTCGTGCCGATGAAGCTGAAGATCGGCAACGTGTCGATCCTCGACCACTGGGACCGCACCTGGGAACCGTTCCGCTCGAACGGCTGGCGCGGCAACGTCGAGGTCGTGTTCGGTGATGCGCTGTATTTCCCGGCCGGCACCCCCGCCGCTGAGGCGACCGCGAAGATCCAAGCGGCGGTGGCCGCTCTCTAGCGCACGACCGTACGGGACTTCGTCACGGCAGTCTTCATCTCGATCGTCATGAACGCGTACTGACGACCCTCGCGATTCGTCGCCGACGCATGCGTGCCGTCGGCGGCCAGCACGACGATGTTGAACGCGGCGTCGTCGAGGAGATTCGCTTCGGCGATCGCTCGGCGCGCGACGGCGAGCGGTGATATGCCTGCCCTCAGACCGTCTACGGCGGTCTTCGCCGTCACGTTGCGGATCGCGATCTCGCCGAATCCGGTGCAGCACGCGCCACCGGCCTTCGAGTCGCAGAAGTTTCCTGCGCCGACGATCGGCGAATCGCCGACGCGACCGGGGTACTTGTATGCCCACCCACTCGTCGTGACGGCCGAGGCGATGTTGCCTTTCCGGTCGAGCGCGATGAAGTTCACGGTGCCGCGGTTCTCACCGACCGTCTTCTTCACAACTGGGATCAGCGTCTTGCGCTTGCGGATGCTGGCGGGCGTCTCGCGCACTTTCGCGAGGCGCTCGAGCCACAGCTTCCGCGTCGAGGGCGTGAGGTTGTTCGTGCGCTCCGCCCCGATCTCCGCGGCGAAGCGCGCCGCACCTTCACCGACGAGCATCACGTGGGGAAGGCGCTCCATCACCGCACGCGCGACCGAGATCGGGTGGAGGAAGCCCTGCAGGGCCGCGACCGCACCGGCCTCGTGCGTCGTACCGTCGACGATCGACGCGTCGAGCTCGACCTCGCCCAAGATGTTCGGC
Organism: Chloroflexota bacterium; assembly: GCA_031394155.1. GTDB lineage: Bacteria > Chloroflexota > Limnocylindria > P2-11E > P2-11E > CF-39. Next base: position 6,157 of record JANMWW010000176.1, read on the forward strand.
AGGCCACCCCTGCCGACGCTGATGTCATGGACGTCGGCCTCGACGTAGCGCGCACAGGCCTCGACCGCGTCGCGCGCACTGCCGCCCCGCTTCAGGATGCGCACGCCGTCAGGCAGCGCCTTCGCCCCGTTGCCGCTCGCGATGATGATCGGCGTGGCGCTCATCGACCGGTCATCCCGCGCACGACGCGAAAGCCATGTCCAAACAAATCGTCAGTTGCGCGCATGCGCGCGCTGGGTATGCACTCTGCAAGGCTGTCCAAATACGACCCACCCCGCAGCACGCGGCCGTCCGCCCAGGTGTTCGTCCACTCCCGGACGTTGCCGATCAGATCGACGAGGCCCTCGGCTGACGCACCGCTCGTGAACTCTCCGACGGGCGTGGCCGCGCCGCGTCCGGCCTCACGCACGTTCGCTCGCGTCACATCGTCGTCACCTCCCCACGGCCACTTCCGGCCCTGCGCTCCGCGGGCGGCCTTTTCCCACTCACGCTCATCCGTCAGGCGATAGATCTTTCCCGTCGACACGCTCAGCCAGCGGCAGTACGCGACGGCATCGGCCCACGACAGTCCCTCCGCCGGGTGAGAGCCGGATCCCTGTCGCCACTTGCTGGCCGTGTGCGACGCCACACCAACAAATTCCTCGAATTCCGAGTTGGTCACGGGTGCGCGCGCGATCGCGAACACGTTCACGTGGACCGTCCGGACTGGATCGTCGAGCAGCGCGTCGCCGGCGGGTATGACCACGACAGTTGGCTCCTGCGGCACGCGCCGAGCGTAGCGAAGGTGAGGGACCGTCGCCCGAATAGGTGATGACGCCCGAATAGGTGACGAAGAGTTCCCTATCGCGCGTGAGCGGACATCCCCACGCGGCCCGATGGCACGGCGACCGCGTGGCCGCACATTCACACCATGATGGAAATCAGCGCAATGGCCTGGGAAGCGAAAGTCATCGAACCGAGCGCCGCGGAGGACGTCACCGTCCTGATGCGGGTCACGTATCACAGCATCGAGGCGCTGTGTGGCGACCTCTTCGACGAGACCGAGTCCGCGCAGATGCGTCCGTGTTGAACCGCGGGGCGCGCTAAGCGGGCGTCGCGACCTTCTCGCGCTTCGCCTTGTCTTCCTGCGCGAGCTGACGCCGAAGCGTCTTGCCGATCAGCGTCTTGGGCAACGACTCGCGAAACTCGATCTCGTGCGGCACCTTGAAGGGCGCCAGCTGCGTTCGCGTGTGCGCGATGAGCTCCTCCGGCGTCGCGGTCTGACCCGGTTTCAGCACGACGAATGCCTTCACCTCTTCGCCCTTGATCGGGTGTGGCTTTCCGATAGCGGCGCTGTCCATGACCGCGGGATGTGTGGCGAGCGCTTCCTCGACCTCGCGGGGGTACACGTTGAAGCCTGAGACGATGATCATCTCCTTCTTGCGGTCGACGATCGAGTAGTAGCCCTCGGCGTCGACGGTCGCGATGTCGCCGGTGTACAGCCAGCCGTCGCGGATCGTCGTGGCCGTTTCGTCCGGCCGGTTGTAATAGCCATCCATGAGCTGCGGGCCGCGCAGGACCAGCTCGCCGGGCTCGCCGACCGGCATCTCCCGCGCTCCTGTCTCGGTATCGACGATCCTGCATTCGACGTCCGGGTACGGGACGCCGATCGTCCCGATCTTCTGCTTTCCTTTTCCGAACAGCGGATTGCAGTGCGTGACCGGAGCAGCCTCGGTGAGGCCGTAGCCCTCGACCAGATTCGCGCCGGTCAGCTCGACGAACTTGCGGTGCGTCTCGACCAGGAGCGGGGCCGAGCCGCTGATGCACGCCCCGATCGACTTGAGGTCGTACTCCTTCGCGAGCGGTGAATTGATGATCGCGTTGTAGATGCGCGGCGCGCCGCTGAACGTCGAGGGCTTGTGCTTTGCAATGTCCTTGAGCACGTGCTTGAGATCGAACTGCGGCTCGAGCACCATCGCGCCGGCTGCCTGGACCGCCAGGCCCATGACCACCGTGAGGCCATACACGTGGAAGAAGGGCATGACCGCCATCGTCGTGCCCTCGGCGTCCTTCGTGCCGACGAACCACGCGCGGCATTGCAGGATGTTCGCGACAAGCGCGCGGTGCGAGAGCATCGCGCCCTTGCTCACGCCGGTCGTGCCACCGGTGTACTGAAGCAGCGCGATGTCGTCCTTCTTCGAGCCACCGTCGAACGGCGTGGCCGGCGCGCCCAGCACCTCGCGGAACGCGACCGCCCCGGCGTCTCCCGTGAACGGCTGGCGGTGGCCATCCTTCTTCTCCTTCGCGAGCGTGAACATCGCGCGCAGGACCAGCGGCATCTCCTCTTTGATGTTCGTGACGATCACGTTACGGATCCTCGTGCCCTCGCGCGCCGCCTTCACGACGGGGTAGAGCCGCGAGAGGACCACGACGGTCTCGGCGCCGGAGTCGGCGAGCTGGTGCTTCAGCTCGGGCGCGGTGTAGAGCGGATTGCAGGGAACGACGATCGCACCGGCGCGAAGCGCGCCGTAGAACGCGATGACGAACTGCGGCGTGTTCGGAAGCATCAGCGCGACGCGGTCGCCCTTCTTCACGCCCATCTTGCGAAGCCCGTTCGCGAAACGCCACGCGTCATCCGAAATGGACTTGTAGGTCCGCTTGGCGTTGAAGAAGATCGTCGCGGTGGAGTTCGGGTAGCTCTCCGCCGCGTCGTCGAGGAAGGCATGCATCGTGGTGTCCGGGTAGCGAAGCGTGGCTGGCACGCCGGGGTCGTAGTGCCTCGTCCACGAGCGTCCCGCGTACGGGGCCGCGTCCTTTGGAGTGACCGCGATCCGCTTCGCCATGGCCTTCCTCCCCTGTCCGGTGGCTACACGAAGGATAGGGCGGCGCTACGCCTCTGCGACGTGGATCGCGGTCGCTCCGAACATGAGCCGCTCGAAGCGGACGCTCGCAAATCCCACAGCCCGCAGGCGCCCGGCGAGACCGTCGGCGCCCGGGAACGCGTCGATCGAACGAGGCAGGTACTTGTACGCGTCGACGTCGCCGCCGAACAGCGCCGCGAGTCGCGGCGTGACCCGGTGCAGGTAGAGGCGATACAGCGGACGGATGAGCGGGCTCGGGGGATGCGAGAACTCGAGGATCACGGCTCGGCCGCCGTGGCGCAGCACCCGCCGCATCTCGCGCAGACCGGCATCCAGGTCGCCAAAGTTACGCACGGTGAAACCGGCGATCACGCGATCGAATGACGCGTCTTCGAACGGCAGCGCCTGCGCGTCGGCGGCGCGCGCTTCGAAACGCGAGCCGAACGCGGACCCCGATGCGCGGGCACGCACGAGCTCGAGCATGCGTTCCGAGAGATCGACCCCGACGACGCGCGATGACGCAGCGGACGCCGCAAGCAGTTCGAACGCGAGGTCGCCCGTGCCCACGCCCACATCGAGCGCGACCTCTTCGGGGCCGAGTCGTGCCAGCGCGACCGCGCGCTTCCGCCAGCCAACGTCCCGCCGCAGCGAGAGCACGCGGTTGAGAAAGTCGTAGCGCGGCGCAACGGCGTCGAACATCGCCGCGATCTCGCGCGCCTGCCCTCTGGAACCTCGGTCGCGGTCTGAGCGGCCCATCTGCGCTCACGCTAACGTGAAGCCATCGGCACCGCGCTGTTCATCTACGCGCATCCAGATGACGAGTCCTTCGGCATCGCCGGCACGGCGATGAAGCTCGAGTCCGAGGGTCACGCCACCGCACTGCTGACCCTCACACGCGGTGACAAGGGACGGTGGTTCGGTAAAGAGCTCGGATCGTGGACGCCGCAGGATCTTGCCGCGGAGCGCACGCGCGAGTGGCAGGCCGCGACGAAGGTCATCGGCTTCAGGCATGCTCGCCTCTTGGAATGGCCCGACGGCGGCCTCGCCGCGTCGCCGGTGGATCGCGTCACCGCCGATGTCGTCGAGTTCATCCGCGATCTCCGCCCGGACATCGTGTGCACGTTCGGACCCGAGGGTGCCGGAAGCGAGCACGACGATCATCGCGCGGCGTCATTCTTCGCCGTGCGCGGGTTCCATCGCGCGGCGATCGCGACCGAGTTCGCCGAGCGCGGCGCCGCGCATCAGGCCGCGCGCCTCTACTTCAATGCCTCCCCGTATAGCCCCGACGTCCCATTCGTGGCCATGACGCCGACGCATACCGTCGACATCAAGCCGTGGGAGGACCGCAAGGCGCAGGCCTTCGAGTCGCACAAGACGCAATTCAAGGACCGTGACCGCTTCTACGAGATGCTGAAGCGCCGCGACGGCCGTGAGTTCTTTCACCTCGCGATCGATCGGCGCGCGAAGGTTCCGACAGGTGGTGACTTGTTCTCGTGAGAGGGCTCTTCACATGAACGCGATCGTCACCCTGCCGCTGGTCCTCGCGATCATCCTCGTCGAGATCGCCGTGGGCGGCGCGTTCCTGGTCTGGTTCCTGGACCGCCGCGGTCAGGCGCCGGGCGGATTCCTCAAGCTCGCTTCCGTCGTCGACGCGGTCTGTGCCGCGGCCGCCGTCGGACTCATCCCGACGATCATCCCAAGCGATCTTGCGAAGGTCGGTCTCGATCCGGCCCCCCTCGGAAGTTTTGGTCAGGCGCTCGTTGTTTTTCTCGTGCTCGTGATCATCCAGACGGTGCTGACGTTCCTGCCAGCGAGCCTCAAGGAGTTGCGAGGCATCGCCGGGATCCTCACCATCGTTGTCGGCGTGGGCACGCTCGAGATCGCGGCGATCTCGCGGCCCAGCCCCGCGCCCTACGACATCTTCGCGCTGCTCGTGCTTCCACTCGGGTCGCTTGCGCTGGGCGGCGCATGCGCCGCGATGCTCCTCGGCCACTGGTACCTGGTCACGCCCAAGCTGAGCCCGAGACCGCTGCAGACCGCGGCGCTCGTGGTCGTCTTCGCGGTCGTGCTCCAGTCCGTGGTCGTCGTGCTGACGTTCGCGCGCGGCGATCTGGTCGGCTCCACCACGCAGATCGGTCTCGTCGTGGCCCTCGGGATCCGCGTCGGTGTCGGGCTGCTGATGACGCTCGGCGTCGCGCTCGCCGGTTGGTGGACCGCACGCATGAACACGCAGTCGTCAACGGGGCTGCTCTACGTGGGTCTTGGGACGGCGCTCGCCGGCGAGATCAGCGCGCGCGTGCTCTTCTTCCTTACTGGCGCTGCGGTGTAACTCACGCGAAAGATGCGATGGCGCCCTCGTCAGAAGAGCAACGGTCCAGAGGGGATGTACTGCTCCATTCGGCCGAAGGGTGCCGTCCAGAGCAGGTGCGAGGTTCGGACGAGACGCAGACCCGCGCCAAGCACGGTCTCCAGTCCCACGCGGTTCATCCCCGGCACGACGATCTTGACCTCGTCGGCGGTGAGCGCAGCCTCGCGGATCGCGCTTGCGAGGAGCGCAGGCCCCTCCTCAGGCGCGAGCCACGCTGCCGGCCCGATCTGTCCCTTGTCCAGGTAGTAATAGCCGGCGACCTTTCCTCGTTTGGTCACAGCACGTCCGACCACGCCAGCCTTGCTCGCCCACCATTCGTGATCCACCGCGCGCGGCACGCCGCGGATCGTGTCATCGACGGAGGAGGCGACCTCCGCCGTGAGCGCCGTCGTTTCGAGTCCCGCACGCGCGTCCGCGCGCGGCGCGCCGCTGAAGACGAAAAGCTGCGAGCCGGGCAGCATCCCGAGCTTCATGTAGGTCGCGATGGCCGTCGGATCGATCGATGACCACACGAACTGCCGGCGCGCGCCGCGGCGCACGCCCTCGTCCCAGACCTGGCGCAGCAGCGGACCGCCGATGCCCTGCTGGCGGGCGTCGGCGCTCGCCCAGAAGCCCGAGAGGAACCACTCGTCGTCGCGGTGGATCGCGCACGCGAGAGCGACCAGACGGCCCTCTGCGACGGCCACGCGGAAGATGCCGGTCCGATCGACGAACTGGTAGCCGGCTTCCTCCTCGTCGAGGAGCTCCGGCGGAGGCGGCAGCGCGTTGTACCGCAGCGTGAGGGCGGTGAGCGAATCAAAGAAGAGCTGGGCCGCCTCGCGGTGCTCGCCCGGCGCAATGGCGCGGTACTCGACGCCGGGTGGCGCTATGTCCGCTTGGCCCCGGTCTTGGTCGTCTTGGTCGTCTTGGAGGTTTTGGTCTTTGCCTTGGTCTTCGGCTTCTCGCGGTCTTGCAGCGCGTGCTCCACCGTCTCGAACTTCCGGAGCGTGCCACGGCGATCCTGCATCTGCGCCTTGCGCCAATTGGGGTCGGCCGAGGTCTTCCGCGCGCGATCGGCGTCGCGGAACGCTGCGCCGACGATCTTCGCGAGCTTGCGAACGGGCACGTCCTGATTCTACGGAGCGGGCTAGCGGTTCCGCTCGGCGCGCACGAAGCCGGCGGTCCCGATGAGCATGAACACCACGAACTCGACCCCGATGACCGCGAGATTGGTGGAGAGGTCGGTCAGTGCGATCCCGCTTCCGCTCGGATAGAAGATGTTGCGCATCACATCGACCGCGTAGCGCATCGGCGAGAGCTTCGACAGGATCTCGAGCGGCAGCGGCAGATTCATCACTGGGTTGAACACGCCCGCCAGGAAGAACTGGGGCAGCATCACGAACGGGAAGATCTGGTTCGCCTGCCGCTGGCTGTCTAGGCGCGAGAGGACGAGCACGCCGAACGCGCCTCCGTAGATCGCGATGAGCAGCAGGACCGGGATGACCGCGACGAGCTTCCCGAGCGTGAACGGCACTCCAAGGATCATCCCGAACGCGATGATCGCGATGCCCTGGGGCATCGCCACGAGCGACTCACCGAGGATCTTCCCGAAGATGATCGAGTAGCGCGAGATCGGCGAGACGAAGATCTCCTGACTGAAGTCCTGCTCGCGGTCGGCGATGAGCGAGATGACGCCGAGCGCTCCGGATTGCCAGATCGTCTGCGCCAGGACGCCGGTGAACACGTACTGCATCAGGTCGATTCCCGACGCGGCGCCGAAGCCCGCCTGCAGCGTCGTGCCGAGGATGCCGATGAAGATCAGCGGGAAGCTGAAGTCCGCGATGATGCGCGTTCGATCGCGCAGGAGCTTGATGAAGTCACGGTGCGCGAGCGTCAGGACACCCGAGAGCTCACTCATCCTTCAATCCGGCACCGACGATCTCCAGATACGCATCCTCGAGACTCGGTGCATGCGTGCGGACGACCGAGAGCGGCGTCTCGATCGAGCGGAGCACCGGATGCACACCACGGCCGGTGAGCATGATCTTGTACGGGCCGTCGCCGGAGATCGGCAGCTCGAGATGCGAGAGCTCGCCGCGCAGGCGCGAGCGGTCGTCCGCGTCGACGATCACGTACTCCTCGACCAGCTGTGACTTGATCTTGTCGGGCGAGCCGAAGGAGACGATCTTGCCCTTGTCGATGATGCAGATCGTGTCGGCCTCTTCGGCCTCCTCCAGGTAGTGCGTCGTGAGGAACACGGTCGTGCGGCTCTCGCGGCGGATCATCGTGAGGTACTCCCACAGCGTGCGGCGGCTCGGGACGTCGAGCCCTGCGGTGGGCTCGTCGAGGAATAGGACCTTCGGCCGGTGGAGCAGGCTGCGAACGATCTCGATCTTGCGCCGCATTCCGCCGGAGAAGACCTTGATCGGCTTGCTGATGTCGTCGGTGATCCCGAGCACATCGGCGAGCTCCCGCACCTGCTTGCGGTACGCGCTCGGCATGAGGGCGAACGTCGGCGCGTAGGGGTAGAGGCCGTAGAGGATCGCGTGGAAGCGCACGTTCTCCTCGGCGGTCAGGTTCATGTCGATGCTGGGCTTTTGGAAGATGATCCCGACCATCCGGCGCACCGCGCTCGCTTCCTTCACGATGTCGCGCCCGTCGATCGTCGCGCGACCGCTGGTCGGCGAGAGCGTCGTCGTGAGGATCGAGATCGTCGTCGTCTTGCCGGCACCGTTCGGACCGAGCAGGGCGAAGAACTCCCCCGCCTTCGCCTCGAAGCTGATGCCGTCGACGGCGTTGCGGTCGGCCTTCTTGTAGCGCTTCACCAGATCTTCGACGCGGATCACCAGCCGAGTTTACGCAGAGCGCGTGCTGACCTGTGAACGTGACCGGGATAATGCTCGACCGGTTCTGGCGAGGACAGACCGACGAGCGGACCGCAGCGAGGATGCTTCTAGAAACTCCGCTCAACGTCCACCTCGCGGCGCGCGGCCGTCGCGCGAATCGGCGTACCGTACGTGCATGGCCAAGAAGAGCACGAAGCTCAAGAGCGATGGGGTCTGGGCGATCCACAAAGGCGAGCCGCGGCCTAAGTCGCGAAAGAAGGCTCGCCTCCCCAACGTCGAGCCGCTCACTTTCAACAACCCCTACGGCTATGACATCGAGCGGGTCTGGTTCGACGGCAAGGTCATTTACGCAAGCGAGCAGGGCGAGCTCGACATCGACGAGACCAAGGTCAAGGTCGCGCAGGAGTACCAGATCGTCTACTCCGTCACGTTGAACGCACGGCGAAAGCTGAAGGGCGGCAAAGCGCCCAAGCGCGTCAAAGGACAGCTGAACATCTACGACACCGTCCCGGGCATGCCGGGCTACAGCCCGATCTGGCAATTCAACTATGTGATCGTCCCGCGGGACTACAAAGCCAACGCGCTCCGCTCGGAGAAGGACTGTCTCGACAGCGGCTACCCGATCAAGAAGAGTCGCGTCTTCGAGAACTGACCCGTGCTCTAGATTCGCGGTCGCGAATCACGCACGACGGCGGCGATGCTCGCGAACAGGCTCTTCCACGATGTGCTCCCACTCGCGCGAGCTGTACATGTTCGCGGCGAGACCGGAGTCGATGACGAGGACGATGAGTCCGGCCATCGTGAGGAGGAACGGCGCCGGCGACGGCGCGGCGGCACCCAGGTCGAGGCTTCGGAGCACGGCCGAGACGCCGTAGAGCGCGACGACCACGATCCCCGCGAGCGCGTCGATCTGCGCGAGCCCGCGCTCCTCGTCGATCACGTCACCGCGCTCAGCGACCGCAGCGATCGCCGCCGCTCCCGCGATGAGCATCGTCACCACGCACAGCCACTCGGAAACGACCACGAAGCCGTTCGTGTCGCGAGAGCCGAGCGCGAACCAGGCCATCAGGTCGACGATGGCGATGGCCAGCCCAAGCCCGATGGCGACGAACGAGAGATGGGAACGGAGGGCGAAGCCCAGACGGCGGCCCTGCAGGAATTCCTTCACGGACGACTGATGCTACCTGTTCAGGAAGACGGAGGACCCTCCGTCGGCTCCGGCAGTCAGCAGCCCGGCTGGCCGTCGTGCCCGCAACAGGCCTGTCGGAGCACGACCCGGAGCCACACGTTCCGACCCGCCACGACGATCCGCTGCGGCAACGGGATCTCCGAATCGATGAAGTTCTGCAGCGCGCGGGACGCCGAGCCGCGACGATGCGTGTGCACCTCCGTACTATCGCCCGCGATGGCCGACGATGCACGAACGGTGAAGACCTCTCACGGCGAGCTCACGCTGGAGCAGATCGCCGAGATGCTTCCGGGGACCGGCGAGCTCATGCAATCGGTCGGCAACACCTGGTGGAAGTGCGCGTATGCCGCGCGCGGCGGCAACTTCGAGCTCGCGGCGTACTTCGCTCGGCGCACCCGCGGCCTGCTGCGAAAGCTCGCGATCGTGCGTCCGAAGTACGCCGACGACGTCGTCGCGTTCGAGGCGGCGCTGATCACGCCGATCCTCGCCGCCTGCGAGCGGTCAGACCTCATTGTGTTCGAGCGTGTGTTCACAGAGACCGTCGACCGCGCGAACGAGCTGCACGTCAAGTGGGGCAAGTCGTTCATCCGCTGGGTGCTCCCGCCTGATCCGCCCGAGGACCTCGACCTGAAGCCCTGAGCGCGAGCGAGCGCAACTCGTCCCAGGCGTAGCCCGACTCGATGACCGTCGCGCCCTCGATCGCGCGCTCGATGTCGCGATCCGGAAGATACCGGCCGCCCATGCGCTCATAGAACAGCCGCGACGGAGCGTTCTCGCGCAGGACCCAGATGAGCATCCCGCCCCACCCGCGCGCCACGATCTCGCGCGCACCCATGCGCAGCATTCCGGAGCCGTGCCCGTGCCCGTGGTGCTCGGGCAGCACGTAGATCGCGTAGACCTCGCCGGGATGAGCCTGGTCCGCGACGCGCGAAGGACCGCCGTAGCAGAACCCGACCACCTTCCCGTCGTGCTCCGCGACCAGTGCGAAGTACTCCGGTCGCGCCCGCGACATCTGCTCGCGGCGCCGGGATCCGTCGTAGCCGAGCGCGTCCAGGACCGCGTCGGGCATGTGACCGCGGTAGGTCGCGCGCCAGGTGTCGGTGCGCACGCGCTCGATCGCATCCGCGTCATCGGGCGTCGCGAGGCGCACGCTCACGCCGCGAATCCTAGGCTTGGCGGCGCGATGCTCGGCGACTGGGCGCCGTTCTTCCTCGCGCTGCTGCTCATTCCCGTGCTGCTGCTCGAGGAGACGAGCAGCGATCCGGGCATCGTGCAGCTCGCCACCACTGTGAACGCGCTCATCTGGCTGGCGTTCGCGCTCGACTACGTGATCGATGTGTGGCGCACTCGCGACCGAAGGGCGTACATACGAGGCCACTGGTTCGATCTCGCGCTCATCGTGGTCTCGCCGCCGCTGCTCGTGCCCCCCGCGGCGCGGGCGTTTCGTCTGTTGAGCGCGCTCCGGCTCCTGCGGGCCGTCGCCGTCGTTGGCGTGATCGTCGAGCGGCTGGGCCGGCCGCTCAGCCGCGACGCGGCGCTCGGCATCGTCGCGGTGCTCGCGATGGTGGTCTTGTCGGGCGGCATCCTGATCATCGCCGCCGAGCCGGCGGCCTTCCACACCGTCGCTCAGGGCTATGCCTGGGCGGTCGCCACGCTCGTCACCGCGGGGCATACCACGCCCGAGCCGACGACCACCGCGGGACGCGCTATCTCGACGCTCATCGTCGTGATGGGACTCGGCACGTTCGCCGCGCTCGCGGCCAGCATCGCTACCGTGCGGCGCTAAGGGGCTACGAGCATCGCAACGGCGAACGCTTGCGGTGATTTAGGCGTGCGTGCCGAACCAGTCCACGATGCGGCGACAGTGCTCGACACGATTCTTCGGCTTGCCGCCTCGCGTCAGGTCGTGATTGTCTTCGGGGAAGCGGACGAACTGCGTCTCAACGCTGTGGAGGCGGAGCGCAACGAAGAACTGCTCGGCCTGCTCGATGGGGCACCGCAGGTCGCGCTCCGCGTGAAGGATGAGAAGCGGCGTCTTCACGTTCTTCACGTAGTAGAGCGGCGACCGTTCGACGAGCTTCTGCGGATCCACCCACGGTGAGGCATCGCCCATCTCGTATCCCCAGAAATGCCAGCCGATGTCCGATGTGCCGAACGCCGAGATATTGTTGCTGATGCTGCGGGCGGTCGCCGCGGCACGGAAGCGATCGGTGTGGCCGACGATCCAGTTCGTCATGAACCCGCCGTAGCTGCCGCCCGTCACGTACAGGCGCTTCGGATCGATCCATCCCGTCGCGAGCGCGTGGTCGACGCCGGCCATGAGGTCCTGGTAATCCTTGCCGCCCCAATCGCCGACGCACGCGGTCGAGAACTTCTCGCCATACGCGTGACTGCCGCGCGGGTTCGTGTACAGCACCGCGTAGCCCGCGCCAGTGAGGACCTGGAACTCGTGGAAGAAGCCATGTCCGTACGCGCCGTGCGGACCACCGTGCACCTGCAGCACGAGCGGCCACTTCTTCGCCGCATCGAAGCCGCGTGGCTTCATCAACCAGCCTTCGATGGTCCAGCCATCCGCTCCCTTGAACTCGACGCGCTCAGGTGCGCTGACGTGGCGCTTCGCGAGGAGGTCCCCGTTGAGGTCGGTGAGACAGCGCATCGCGCGTCCGAGCTCGCCGACCGCGACATCGCCCGGGTCCGTCGCGCTCGAATAGACACAGGCGAAGTGCTTCGCGTCGGCCGAGAGCGAGAGGCTCACGACCTGGTGCGGCCCGACAGTCTCCGCTCGCACGTCGCCGCCTTCTGCGGCGACGCTGTAGATGTTGGCCGTGCCCTGATCGGACCCGACGAAGATGACGCGCGAGCGATCGGTGCTCCAGGTCGGCGGAAGCGTCTGCATGTGCGAGCGCATGTCCGACATTACCGTCGAGCCGACGGTGCGGTCCCAGCCGTCGGTCAGATCCTTGCCCGCGCCGCCCTTCGCCGGGAACGTGAAGAGGTGGACATTCTTGGCGGATGAGCCGATCGCCTTCGCGACGCCGTAGCAGGCGATGGTCGCGCCATCGACCGACCATGACGGATTTCCGTACGAGCCGAGCTCGTCGGTGATGCGTCGGGTGTCGCCACCGTCAACGGTCGCCACCCAGATGTCGACGACGGTGTTGCGCTCGCGGTCCTCGGTGCGGTTCGACACGAACGCGATCTCGCGCGAGTCCGGCGACCAGGCCGGCTGCGCATCGTCCCAATCGCCTTCGGTGAGCCGCCGCGGCTCGCCGCCCGCGATGTCGACGACCCAGATGTGACGGCGACGACCATCGAGCAGGAAACCCTCGTCGGTCTTGTAGCGCATGCGGTCGTACACACGGACGCCGTCATCGTCGGCATCCTTTGCCTTCCTGTCCTTGAGCACGAACGCCAACTGCTGGCCGTCGGGACTCCAGGTCAGGTCGCCCGCGTCCTCGTCGAACGATGTGAGCTTCCGCGCTTCCCCACCGGCCAGCGAGAGCACAAAAATGTTCTTCGGCTTGCGTTTCTTTCCATCGGCGGCCACGTCCCGGTCGGAGACGAACGCGAGCATCTTGCCGTCGGGCGACCAGCGCGGGAGTGCATCCTGCCCGGGGCCGGATGTGAAGCGCGTCCCCTCGCGGCTGCCGTCCGCGGGCACCAGCCAGACGCCCGACTGGTAGGCGTTGTCCTCACGATCCATCGTGCGCACGACGTACGCAACGCGCGATCCGTCGGGCGAGATCTGCGCGTCAGCGAGGAAGTGAAAGTCGTAGAGATCCTCCGGGGTCATCGGAGGGGGTGGCGTTAGCAATGCGGCGTATCGTGCCATACATGGGCCGGATCGATTCGCGCATGCGCACTGGGCTCATCGTCGGTGCGCTCGCCATGTTCCTCGCCTTGGATGTCGCTTTTCTGGTCTCTCTCATCGGCCTGCCGTTCACGCCATTCGCGCTCGGCCAGGCGATCATCGACGTGCTGCCCGGGTCGATCTCGATCCCACTGATCGAGACGCTCGAGTTCTGGGCGAAGGGTCTTCTGGTCATCGGTGTGATCGCTCTCTTCTTCGTCGGTGGGGCGATCGCCGGCGCGCTCGCGGTCTCGCCGAGACGGAGCAACGCCGCGGTCATCGCGGCGGTGGCGGCGCCCTGGGCGATCGCGGTCGCGCTCGGCGCGCTCGTCGCCGGCCAGCGCATCGATTTCGGCACGAGCCTCACCGACGGAGCGGTCGGCGTCGCCGTGAACGCCCTGGCGCTGGCGTTCCTGGCTCCGGCCTCGCTCGAACGCAGCAGCGTGCCCGCGCCCGATCGCCGGCGCGTGCTGTTGGGTGGCGCGGGCGTCGCCGTGCTTGCGGCGATCGGCGGGCTACCGCTCTCCGGGGCGCTCGCATCCGTCGGAACGCAGCTCGGCAACATCGCGCAGAGCGCGCGCCGTCTAAAGGAGAAGGCCTCGATCCCGGCGGCCGACCCCGCGGTCGACGCGATCTCGGGCGTGACGGCGCGTCTCACCGCGACGGAGAACCACTACACCGTCGACACGACGCTGGTGAAGCCGCGCGTGGACATCGCGGGGTGGAAGCTCAACATCGTCGGCAACGTCGAGCGTCCGTACTCGCTCACCTACGACGAGCTCCTCGACCTCGACGCCATCGAGCAGGTCCGCACGCTCGAGTGCATCAGCAACCCGATCGGCGGCGAGCTCATGTCGACGGCGATCTGGACCGGTGTCCGAATGAAGGATCTGCTCGACCGGGCGGCACCGAAGACGAACTCATACGACGTCGTCCTCACCTCGGTCGACGGATATGCCGATTCGTTCCCGATCGCGAAGGCGATGGAGCCTGACACGTTCGTCGCGTACCTGATGAACGGGCGCACGCTGCCGGTCGACCACGGCTATCCGGTGCGCTGCCTCGTACCGAACATCTATGGCATGAAGAACGTGAAGTGGCTCACCCAGATCAAGGTCGAGACTTTCGACTTCAAAGGCTACTGGCAGGCGCAGGGCTGGAACGACACCGCGGTGATCAACACCAACACGCGCATCGATGTGCCGGGTCGCACCGTGCGGTGGAGCGGTGGGGCGGTGCCGATCGCGGGCGTCGCGTACGCCGGCGCGCGCGGCATCAAGCAGGTCGAGATCTCGTTCGACGAAGGCAAGACCTGGCAGCCCACGACCCTCGAGCCCGCGGCGGGTCCGATCACCTGGGTGCGCTGGGTCCTGCAGTGGACGCCGCCAGCTGCTGGCACGAAGACGATCTGGGCACGCGCGACCGACGGGAAGGGCGACGTGCAGACGCCGGTGCGGCGCGAGCCCTATCCGGACGGCTCCACTGGGTACGCCATCGTTACCCTCAACGTCGTCAAAGTCTGAGGAGTCCGCGTAAGCGTTAGCGGGTCCAGACTCAGACGCGCGCGGGATCCAGACCGATGACAGTTCGGTCATGAACACACGACAGCTCGACACGACACGCTCATTCATCACGCCGTTGCGGTATGTATCGCTCGCCCTCGTCGCGCTCGTCATCGCATCGTGCGACGCAACGGGATCGGGGGGCAGCGCGGCGTCGCCAGCCTCTGTAGCGTCACTCGCGGCGAGCCCAGTGGCGACCGCAACGACCACGGTGAGCGCACGTCTCATCGCCGGCGTTGGCGGGCGCGCGCAGGCATCGCCGGATGGCAAATGGATCGCATTCACCCCGCCCCAACCCAGCGGGAAGGGCATCCCCTGGACACCGGCGATCGAGCTCCACGACATCGACGGGAAGCTCATCAGCTCCGTCGAAGTGCCAGTGCCGAATTGGACATGGATGCCCGACTCATCCGGCCTCTTCGTCTGGCTCGACGCGCCTCAGCGCCCAGCATCTCTCGGCGTTCTTGATGTTTCCGGCGGGTCTGCACGAGCCACGGGTTTGATGATGTCCTCCCAAACGCTGTCGCGTGATGGTCGTTGGATCGTCGCGGAGTATGCGGCGGGCTGTTGCATGTCCATCACCTACCCGGAGATCCGCATCGCGCCGCGCGGCGGCGGCGACGCGAAGTCCCTCGTCGCCGCGAAAACCGACGCGAGGGGTGTCGCCCTTCTCGGGATCGATGCCGCGGACCGCGCCGTGTATCGCGACGCCGATCAGATCCTTCGGGTCGGCCTGATCGGCGGGACGCCGCAGGTGCTCGGCTCGATCGCGGACTTCAAGACGACGATGGCGGGGAGCACATCACCGGACGGCACAGTGATCCTCGTGCGCGGCTATGAGCCCCAGCGCTGGTACGTGATCGCCAACGATCGCGTCCGCATGTGGGACGACTCTGCCGGCGAGATCGTCGCCGACTTCCAGGGCGAACGCCTGCTCTTCGGGACGGCGGCGCGCTGGATCGGATCTCACACGCTCTTGGTCCGGGCGCCCTCCGGAGAGCTCTCCTCATTCGACGCGCTGACAGGACTGCCGACCGTGACCAGGGCAAGCCTGCGCCCGGACGACATCGTTCTGGCGCACGACCACGGCCGCCTGCTCGTCGCACGAGGGAAAAGCTCGGTGCTCATCGAGCTCGCGACGGGGAATGAGCGCGATGTCGGCGTGGAAACGTTGTCCGACGGCGCTCGGACCTCGCGCGCGTGGGCCTTGCCGACCGGTGGTTTCATCCTGTCGACCCTCACGGCGACCTATCGCATCGACTGACGGCCGCGCGCGGCGGTCGGTACCCTGTTCGTAGCAGTGGCAAAGAGACGATTCACCATCAGCGCGACGCTTCCGCCGTACGCTCCGCCGCGCAATGAATGGCGTCGCCGTGCGCACGCCGCCGTCCTCGAGGCGCAGACCGGCCGCGGCGTGGGCTATCGCGAGAGCGATCAGCTCGAGCTCCGAGTCTCGATCTTCCTCGGTCAGCGCTCGCTTGACGTGCATGAGGTCGACGAGCGCGTGAAGGACATCATCGACGCGCTCGAGGGCCGCATCGCCGGCCGGCGCAGCCGCCGGCGCATCGCGCCGATCGTGTCCGCCGGACAGATCCAGCGCGTCATCCTCGAGAAGGACGCGCGCACGCTGCGCGGTCGCCCCTTCGGCATCCTGACGATCTCGCGGTACCGCCGACGGTGAAGCAGACCGTCGAGCGCACCACGCTCGGCACGGGAGCTCTGGTGTGGGCAGGCTTCGACGGGGAACAGGCGCCGGGCGAGATCGTCGACGGCGTCCGCAGCGGCCGCATCGGCGGGATCCTGCTCTTCGCGATCCGCGGGAACGTCAAGTCGAAACAACAGGTCCGCGCGATGCTGCGCGAAGTCCAGAGGGCTGCGCGCGCTGGCGGCCTGCCGCCTGTCCCGGTCGCCGTTGACCAGGAGGGCGGGCAGGTCGTGCGCGTCGCCTATCGCGCGGTCTTCCCGAGCGCGATGGCCATCGGCGCGACCGGAGAACCGGCCTTGGCCGAGCGCGCGGCGCAGGCCGTCGCGCAGGGCTTGCGCGCGGATGGCATCTCCGTGAATCACGCGCCGGTCTGCGACGTGAACGTCGAGCCGAAGAATCCGGTGATCGGCACGCGCTCGTTCGGTGACGATCCCGCGCGCGTGGCCGGATTCGCGGCGGCGTGGGTGCGCGGGTCGGAAGGCGCGGGAGTCGCGACCACGCCGAAGCACTTTCCCGGTCACGGCGGCGCGGCCACCGACTCGCACCTGAAGCTCGTCGAGATCGCAGCGGACCGCGCGACGATCGAGCGCCGCGATCTTCCACCGTTCCAGGCGGCGTTCGATGCGGGCGCGTCGATGGTGATGACGGCACATGTCCGTTATCCAGCGCTCGATCCGGCTGCGCCCGCGACGATCTCGAAAGCGATCCTCACAGACCTGCTGCGCACGCGCATGGGATTCAGCGGCCTGTGCGTCACGGACTCGCTCGACATGTCCGGCATCGAGGTGGACTCGCCCGAGCATGTGATCGGTCGCGCGATCAACGCAGGCAATGACGCGGTCATGGTCACGAGCCATATCGATCGGCAGCTCGCGGCCGGCGGGTGGATCGCGAGCGCCGCGTCGAATGACCGCATCGCCGAAGCCCTCGGACGAGCCGAGCGATTCCGCCGCCGCTTCGGCATCGACGTGCCCGACGACGACATCGACGACACGCCCGCGCGGGAGCTCGCCGCGGAGATCGCGGCACGATCGATCACGCACGTCGGTCCTCCGCTTCCCCGCCTGGACGGCCGCGTTCGCGTCGTCGCCTTCGAACCGTCGCGTGTCTCGCCGGCTGAGGAGCTCTCGGATCCGGTGGGACTGCTCGAGCAGGCGCTGCGAAAGCGTTTCGGCGCGCGTCTGGTGTTCGGTCGGCGTGGGCAGGTGCCCGAGGGCAGCGGGCCGACGATCGTGTTCACGTTCAACGCGGTCTTCGACGGCGAGCAGGGCCGCGCTGTGCCGGCCCTGCTCGGCAAACACGGCGTGCTCGTCGCGCTGCGCAGCCCGTATGACGCGAAGCTGGCGCACGGACGCCCCGCGCTCCTCACGTACACCGACGTGCCGGTCTCGCTGGAGGCGGTCGCCGCCGTCCTCGGCGGCGAACGCGCGGCAACGGGACAGCTGCCCGTCACGCTCTAGTGAAGCGCCGCGCGTTCCTCGCGACGGCGGGTGGAACGCTCGCCGCCTGCACGATCCCGATCGGGAAGAGTGCGACCGGCTCGCCGACCGTCGGACCGACCCCCACCGTGACCGAGAGGGCCGCGCAGGTCGTCGCCTCGCTCACGCCGGAACAGAAAGTCGGCCAGCTCATGAGCATCGGGTTCCACGGCACCAAGATCACACCGGCGGTCGAGGCGATGATCCGCCAGCGCGGCGTCGGCGGACTCGTGATCCATGCGGAGAACGCCGACGACGCGGCGGCGCTCACGAAGCTCACCGCAGATCTGCAGGCGATCGCGCGCGACGCCAAGGTGCCGCCGCTGCTCGTCTCGATCGATCACGAGGGCGGGCCGGTGATGCGCATCGGAAAGGGCATGACCATCGTGCCCGGTCAGATGGCGCTCGCCGCTACGCCCGACCCGCTCGCGGCAGTCACGCGGGCGAACAGCATCATGGGAGCCGAGCTGGCCGCCGCCGGCGTGCGCTGGAATCTCGCGCCGGTCGCGGACGTGAACGATGAGCCGCGCAACCCGATCATCGCCAACCGTTCGTTCGGCTCGGATCCGCAGCGCGTCGCGGCGCTCGTCGCGCAGTCGGTGCGGGCGTACCGCAACGCGAAGATGTTCCCGACCGCGAAGCACTTCCCCGGTCATGGGTCGACGACCACCGACTCGCACACCGGCCTGCCGGAGATCGATTCAGACCGCAAGCGACTCGACGCGGTCGAGCTCGTCCCGTTCAAGGCTGCGATCGCCGCCGGCGTGCAGGCGATCATGAGCGCGCACATCGTGGTCCCGGCTCTCGATCCGACGCCGAGCCTGCCGGTGACGCTGTCGAAGAAGGTCATGACCAACGTCTTGCGCGGCGAGCTCGACTTCCAGGGCCTGATCGTCTCGGACGATCTCGAGATGGGTGCGCTCTCGACCGTCGGTGAGGCACGCGCCGGACTCATGGCCCTGCAGGCCGGCGTCGATCATCTGCTCTTCCGCTTCGACGAGAGCGCGCAGACGGAGGGACACAGGCTCATCCTCGAGGCGCTGCGGAGCGGCGACATCACCGCGGCACGGCTCGACGCGTCCGTGTTGCGCTTCATCGCCGCGAAGCTGCAGCAAGGTCTGTACGACCCGACCGTGCCCGCGGCATTCGATCAGGACCAGAACGGCCGCGATGCGCTCGACCTCGCGCGCCAGTCGATCACGCTCCTCCGGAATGACGGCGTGCTCCCGTTGAAAGGCAGAGTGCTCGCGATCGGTGTGATCGGAGCGGACATCGGCTTCCTCCCGAGCGACAGCGATCTCGGGACCGAGCTCGCCGCGATGCGCCCCAACACCACGGCGCGGAAGTTCGCCCAGGCGACCTCCTCGTTCATCGCCTCGGTCATCTCGGATGCCCGCACCGCGGACACCGTCGTCGTCGGCGTGTCCGACCTCGGAACGAACGAGGATCAGCGGGGGCTCGTGTCGGCGCTGGCGGGTGTGAAGCCCACGGTGCTTGTCTCGCTGCGCGCGCCGTACGACGCGCTGTACGTTTCGGGCGTGGCGGCGATCGTCTGCGCGTACGGGGGGCGGGTGCCGGCGCTCCGCGCGATCGGCGAGGTCCTCACGGGCGCGCGCAAGCCGGTGGGCAGGCTGCCGGTCGTCATCCCTGGCCGCTTCGAGATCGGCGCGGGAAGGACCGACTTTTGAGCCTGGCCGAGCCGGCGCGCGCCGTCGCGTCCAAAGCGATCGGCTCGCTCTGCACCGCCTGCGTCGTCCGCGTCGAGCGGCGCGGCAAGGTCGACGAGTTCGCCCTCGGGACGATGTGCCCGGACCCGGAGGCCGGCGCGGACGGTCCGGTCACACTGGAGTCGTTCTTCGACCTCGCGTCGCTGACGAAGCTCGCGACCACCGCGGTCGTTCTCGGTCTCGTGCGGGAGCGAGTGATCACCCTTGAGACTCCGTTCCGCGAGCTCATCCCGGACTTCCGCGGCGGTCGCAAGGATGATGTCACGCTACGGCACGTGCTTACGCACACCGCCGGCCTGCAGTGGTGGCTTCCCCTGTGGCGCGAGGTGACCAGCCTGGAGGGGGCCGTCTGGCGAGCCGCGCAGGAACCACTCGCGCAGGATCTCGGGACCTTCAAATACAGCGACCTCGGCTACATCATGCTCACGCAAGGTCTCGCGAACATGACTGGGCGTGGGTTCGCCGATCTCGTGCGCTCGACGGTGCTAGAGCCCGTTGAGGCACGGCACGCGTCATTTGGCCCACGCCCGCGCGAGGAGTCGGTCGCGACGGAACGTGATGCAGAGTGGCGCAAGAAACGGTTGCGGGGTGAAGTGCACGACGAGAACTCGTACGCGGTGGGCGGGGTCGCCGGTCATGCCGGACTCTTCGGCACGGCCGCCGATGTGTCGGCGCTCGCGCGTGTGTATCGCGAGGGCGCCGTCATCGGCAACGAGCTCGCAGCGCTCGCACGCACGGAGCACGCCAAGGGCGACAACGTCCGGCGCGGGCTGGGCCTTGCTTTGCGCGCCCCCCGCGACGCGATGGTCGGGCGCTACATGAGCGTCGACACGTACGGACACACCGGCTTCACGGGCACCTCGGTCTGGATCGATCCGGCGATCGACCTCACCGTGATCCTTCTCACGAACCGCGTGTACTTCGGTCGCACGAACGACGATGAGATGTATCGCTTCCGCATCGCCGTGCATGAGGCCGTGTCGCGGCCCTTCGCGGACACACAAGCATGATCGCAGTCGGCATGATGTCCGGGACCTCCGGAGACGGCGTCGATGCAGCTGCGATCGAGCTCGACGTCCCTGCGAAGGACGTGCGCGTCATCGCGACGCGGAGCACTGCCTATCCGAGGAACATCCGCGATGCGGTCCTCGCGCTCGGCGAGGGCGGGATGACGAGCGCTGCGGACATCGCGCGACTGCATGGCCTGCTCGGCGACCGCTACGCCGACATCGCGGAGGAGCTCATCAAGGAGATCGGCGAGCGTCCCGATGTCATAGCGCTGCACGGCCAGACCGTGGCGCACCTTCCGAACGAGCGCGTGACGTTCCAGATCGGCGACGCGTCACGCGTCGCCAAGCGCACGCGCGTCCCTGTCGTCAACGACCTGCGCTCGGCGGACGTCGCCAATGGAGGCCAGGGCGCGCCGCTGGTGCCGTTCGCCGACTTCGTGCTCTTCGCGCGACTCGCGCCCGTCGCGGTGCTGAACATCGGGGGGATCGCGAACCTCACGCTGATCCCCAGCGCGCGCGCTGATGACGTCGTCGCCTTCGACACGGGCCCGGGCAACATGGTCATCGACGCGATCGCCGCGGCCATCGGCGCGACGCATGACATCGACGGTGGCGGCGCGCGCCGCGGTCGCGTGGATCAGGCGGCGCTCGCCGAGTTCCTCTCGCACGGGTATTTTTCGAAGCGCGGGCCGAAGAGCACCGGCCGTGAGATGTTCGGTGCGACGTTCGCGCAGCGCCTCGTCGAGGTGGTGACCCGCCATGGCGGCTCGCGCGACGACGCGCTCGCGACCGCCACCGCGCTCACGGCCCGCACGATCAGCGACGGACTCGCTCGTGAATCGCGGCTGCCGATGTCGCGCGTGCTCGTCGCCGGTGGCGGCGCGCGCAATCCCATGCTCATGGAGATGCTCGCGGCCGCGGTCGCGCCGGCACAGGTCGAGCCGACCGACGGGCACGGGGTCCCGTCGTCCCATCGCGAGTCGATCGCCTTCGCGATCCTCGGTGCGTACCGCCTGCGCGGCCAGCCCAACACGCTGCCACGCACGACCGGCGCGTCTGCGGCCGTCTCGGGTGGTGCGCTCCATATACCGTGAGCGCGTGATGGCGACCGAGCGATGAAGACCGGCCTCGTCGTCGGCATCGACGCAGGCGGTACCAAGACCCGCGCGTTCGCGGTCGATCGCGGCGGCGAGGTCGTCGGTCGCGGCGCGGGTGGCGGCGCGAACCTGCTGTCGTCCTCCGATCCGCAGGGCTCCATCGGCGCCGCGCTCAACGAGGCGCTGGGCGGGCGATCCGCGGAGGCCGTCGTCCTGTCGGCCGCGGGTGCTGACCGCAAGGCCGATCGCGAGCGTGGCCGCGAGCTCCTCGCGCGCGTCGCGCCAGCAGGCGCGCGCCTCCTCGTGACGCACGACGCGATCGCAGCGCTCTACGCCGGCAATCCCGCGGGCTGCGGTGTCGTGCTCATCGCGGGCACCGGCTCGATCGCCTACGGGCGCAACGAAGAGGGCGACGAGGATCGCGCCGGTGGGTGGGGTCACCTTATCGGCGATGAGGGATCCGCGGTGTGGTGCGGTCTCGAAGCGCTGCGCGCGATCGCTCACGCGGTCGACGGACGCGGCGCGCCGACGATGCTCACCGAGCTGCTCCTCCAGGAGCTCTCAGTCGGAGAGTTCGCGGACGTCCTCCCGCACCTGTATGGACGGCCGCATCCGGCACCCGCGATCACCGCGGCCACGCGCGCGCTCGCGGTCGCATCCGCGCAGGGCGACGCAGCGGCGCGCGGGATCCTGCAGCGCGGCGCGGTGGCGCTCGCGCGCGCGGCGAACGTCGTCGCGCTCACGCTCGGGCTTCTCGGTGGACCGGTGTACCTCGCAGGTGGCGCGTTCGAGAGCTTGCCGCTCCTTCAAAAGCTCGTGCGCCTCGAGCTCCTGGGCGTCCTGCCGCAGGCGAGCGTGGAGCCGGTGCGCGAGGAGCCGGCGATGGGCGCGGCCCGCATGGCCATGGAGCTCGCCTGGAGCACGCGGTGACCGATCGACGGACGGAGGCGCGCAATCCAAAGGCGTCGCGGCTCGAGACGCTGATGACACGCGAGATCCTGGAGCTGATGAACGACGAGGACTCGACCGTGCCCGCCGCGGTCCGGGGCGCGCAGCCCGCGATCGAGAAGGCGACCGATGAGATCGTGGCCGCGTTCGCGCGCGGCGGACGGCTCCGCTACGTCGGCGCGGGCACGAGCGGCCGGCTCGGTGTGCTCGACGCGAGCGAGGCGCCGCCGACCTTCGGCGTGGAGCCCGAGCTCGTGAGCGGGATCATCGCTGGGGGCGATACCGCACTTCGGACCGCCGTCGAAGGCGCCGAGGACGACTCGCTCGGCGGCGCGCGCGACGCGCGCGAGCACGTGCGGTCCTCCGATGTGGTCGTCGGCATCTCGGCGAGCGGGCGCGCGCACTACGTCGTCGCCGCGGTCGCCATGGCGCGCGAGATCGGGGCGCGAACGGTCGCGCTCACGTGCGACGCCGCCTCCACGCTCGCGCAGAGCGCCGACATCGTCATCGCGGTCGACGTCGGGCCGGAGATCCTCGCAGGCTCGAGCCGCCTCAAGGCCGGTACCGCGACGAAGCTCGTGCTCAACATGCTCTCGACCGCCGCGATGATCCGCTCCGGTCGCACGCGTGGCGACCTCATGGTCGATCTGCGCGCGACCAACGCGAAGCTGCGCGAGCGCGCGATCCGCATGGTGAGCGACGTCACGGGGATCGACGAAGACGCGGCGCGGGCGCGTCTCGAGGCGAACGACTGGAGCGTGCGCCGGAGCCTCGAAATACCGGGAGGCGAGCCGCGGCGGTGAGGCTGATCGTCAACGCGGACGACTTCGGATACAC
>JANMWW010000181.1:0-8473 GCA_031394155.1 Chloroflexota bacterium
GTGCCAACGAGTAGGAGCCCAAGCGCAACGACGCCGATGACATCGAAGCGCGCCTTTGAACGGGCGCGGTCTGCTTCCTCCGGTAGGTTCGCGGTCGCGAGGATGAGCGCGAGCACAACGATCGGGATGTTGATGCCGAACGTGAGCCGCCAGTCGATCGGCACGAGGAAGCTGCCGATGAGCGGTCCACTCGACGCGGCTATGCCCGAGACGGTGCCCATCACGCCGAACTGCACGCCGGCGCGATTCCCGGCCGCGTAGCGCAGCATCCCGAGTCCGTTCGGCAGGATGATCGCGCCGGCCACGGCTTGCTGGATCCTGAAGAACGCGAGCATCACCAGTCCGTTCGAGAGCGCCGCGCCGATGGATGCGATCCCGAAGTACGCGAGCGCCGCGAGCATCAGCCTTCGCCGGCCGAAGCGATCGCCCAGGCGGCCGCCGATCGGCTGCAACGCGGCCATCGCGATGAGGTATGTCGTGATGAGCCACGCTGTGTCGGTCACGCTTGCGTGAAAGTCACGGGCGATCGCGGGAAGCGCGACGACGAGCATCGTCGAGTTGAGTGGTACGAGCGCGTTGCCGAGGGCGATCGATCCGATGAGACGGAGTGCGGCCTGGTTCACACCCCGTCGAGCACGCGCACCGTGCCGGCGTCGCCGTCGACCTCCACCAGTTGGCCGTCGCGGAGCGTCTCCAGGGCGATGCTGCAGCCGACCACTGCAGGCACGCCGAACTCTCGCGCGATGACGGCCGCGTGGGAGAGTGACCCTCCGACATCGGTGACGATCGCGGCGGCGATCGTGAACAGCGGGATCCACGAGACATTCGAGGAACGGCACACCAGGACGTCGCCCTTCGTCATCTTCGAAAACTCCGCGAGGTTCCGCACGAGCTTCGCGCGGCCGCGGTGCCTGCCGCCAGAGGCGGGGACGCCCTTGATCAGGCCGGCGGTGTCCTGCGCCACGC
Source organism: Chloroflexota bacterium (assembly GCA_031394155.1). Taxonomy (GTDB): domain Bacteria; phylum Chloroflexota; class Limnocylindria; order P2-11E; family P2-11E; genus CF-39. The sequence goes on from JANMWW010000181.1 coordinate 967, forward strand.
GGAAGTTCAGATCGACGCGCGAGAGGGATGCGACCGATCCGGCCGGCGCCGTCGCGGCGCCGAGCGTCCTCGGATGGCGCATGCGGCACCAGCGCGCGTACTCCGCGGCGCGCTCGCGTGCCAGATCGCGCAGCGCACGGCGTTCCCGCAGCGCCGCCGAGATCTCAGCGACATGGAAGAGCCAGACATCCGCCGAGTCATCGATGAGGCCCTCGCGCTGCATGCGCTCGCCGACCTTCCACGCCGTGCGGCCGACATGGCTATTGGCTTGACGGTCGAGCATGTAGTTGTGCTCCTCGGTGAGCGGCCCGGTCGCGCGCGCGGCGCTGAGCAGCGCGTCGAACTTCGCAAGGTCCTCCGGCCGATCGCGCAGCGTCTCTCGCGCGCGCGCCTCGACCGCGTCGCCCTCGGCGATCAGCCGCGCCACGCGAATATCCGGATCCTCTTCCGGATATTCCGCTCGTCGTTCCAGCTCCGCCATGAGGAGCGCGGGGTCGTCGGCCCAGGGGCGCTCGCGCAGGTCCTCGCCGGACGAGCCGAGATTGTCGTGGGCGGCGATGAACGCGGCGCGCGCGCGCTCGAACGCCGCGCTGTTGGGATCCGTGGCATAGAGCTTCGCGAGCGCGTGCACATCGCGGCCGAGTCGCTGCAGTGACGGCGCCCGCGCCTGCGTCATCTTCAGGGCGTCACTGGGCTTGCCGCCGGTGAGCGCTTCGTACGTCTCAGCGAGCTCATCCATGATCGTGTAGGCCGCCCCCGTGGTCATCATGTGCATCGTCCAGATGTCGGAGACCCGCGGCCAGACCTGATCCCAGCGGTCCGCAACCTCGCCGAGCGGCGCCGCGGGGATCGCCGCCGCGACGGCCGTGAACCAGGCGTAGTGCTCGCGCAGCCGCGGTACGTACTCCTCGTCCCAGACACGACGCCACCCGCGCGCTCTCGCTCGGACCCGCGCGGCCGCGCCACGCTGCATCTCGGCCAGGTCGCCCTCGGGCCGTCGCCGCTGGAGCGCGATGTACGTGCGGCCATTGATCGGCTCGAGCCGCGCGAGCATTGGCAGCTCGTCGAGCTCGGCCCGCCTACGCATGCCGAAGGTGGCCGCGTGGGTGATGGCGTCCTGGTTCAGCCGCGTGATCGGAGCACCCACGTGCGCGTCGTCGCGTCGCCAGTGCAGCTTTGCGTCGTCGGGGTGCTTCCATTCGACCGGAAAGTCGGCCAGCGTCGTGATCGGTCGGCACTGAAGCAAATAGAGCTCGCCGCGCGCGAACGCGCATTCGACGTCGACCTCATGACCGTTCTTCTGTCCGAGGGCGAGCACCAGCTCGGCGATGGCGCGCGCCTGTTCTTCACGGAGCGCGCCATGCGGTGGGCCTGTAACGACCAGATCGCGCTTACGGACCGTATAGCGGTCCGGCGTGATCTCGCCCGCAGCGATCTTGTCACCCAATCCTTCTGCGGCGTCGATGACGACGATGTCGCGGTCGGCGCTCACCGGATCGATGCCGAACGCGATGGCCGACGTGTCCGCGTCGACCATCTGCTGGACTAGGACCGCGACCTGGACCGCGGCGTCGATGCCCTTCTCTTTGCGGTACGCGGCGACGCGCTCGTTGCCGACGGAGCGCCAGCACTCGAGCACGGCCTCGACGACCGCGTCGACGCCGCTCACGTTCAGGATCGTCTCGTGCTGCCCGGCGAACGACGCGTCGGCGCTGTCCTCGCCGGTCGCAGAGGAGCGGACCGCGACGCGCGGTTCGCGCGTGCCGACCGTGCCCGCGAGCCGTTCGTACGCGTCGGCGACGCAGAGGCGCAGCGCCTCGCGCTCGCTCGTGCCCTCCGGCGTGAGCGCGGCGCGAAGCTCGTCGTACACCCTGGTGGACAGGCAGAACGCCGGCGGCACGCGAAACGACGCCGCAAATCGCGCAAGGTTCGCGGCCTTATGGCCGACGGCGGCAGGATCGAGGGCCTCGCGCTCGGCGAGGTCGATGGCTCTCATAAGGGCGGAAGTTTACGGTGAGAGCGGGTCATGTTGCGACGGTAACGCGAAGCGGGCGGCGCAGTGTGCCCGTGCTAGCGGCGCATCTCCACGTCGAGCGCGTCCGCGTTGAGGATCTCGAACTTTCGGCGGCTCACACGAACGAGACCGCGCCGCTCGAAGTCGGCGAGCAGCTTGTTCACCGTCTCGCGGGTCGAGCCGATGGCCGAAGCGAGGTCGTCCTGACGAATGGGGAGGTCCTCACTGATGGCCTTGAGCTCGAGCAGGTAGCAGGCGAGGCGCCCGGGAACGTCGAGGAAGACGATCGTCTCGTAGCGGGTCTGCAGGTGCGCGATCGTCTCGCTGAGATGGTGGAACATCCATTCGCGCGCTTTCGGGTTCCGATCGAGCACCGTGCGGCACGACGTCTCGGAAAGCTGCAGTGTCGTCGTCGGGATGATCGCCACGACCGTCGCGTCGCGCGGCGTGTCCGTGAAGAGCGCGAGCTCGCCGAAGAACTCGCCGCGGCGGTGGAGCGCGACCAGGGCCTCGTCCCCGCCCTCGCTCGAGAGCAGCACCTTCACCAGTCCGCTGTAGACGACGTGCGCATCTTCCGCGGGATCGCCGACGTGATAAATCACCTCGTCGGCTTTGAATTGGCGGACGCGCATGCTGCGCGCGAAGTCCTCCTTGTCCCCCTGCGAAAGGATGTCGAGGGGCAGCACGTCACGGAGCTTGCCGGCGAACTCCATCGTCGCCTTGAGATCGATCGCGGTCTGGGTCCCCAACCGTCCCTCCTGGCAGCATTCTCCGCCGCGCTCCAAGCGGTCCAGCCAAAGCCCTAGGCTGCGCCGAAATGCCTGGTCTTTCGCTCGACGACCTCGTTGCGAACAAGACGATGTCCGCGTCCATGGCCGCGACGCTCACGCGCGCAGTCGAGAAGCGGCGCTCGTACCTGGTGATCGCGCTGCCGCGGCTGGCCGGCAAGAGCACGGTGGGGAAAGCGATGCTCGATGTCGCACGGAGCGCGGGTGCTCCGATCCGCGAGCTCGGCGAGGACGGCGTCGATGTGGCGAAGCTTGCGGAGGCCGCGCGCAGTGGGTACCTCTACGTGCCCGAGGTCAGCCGGTATCCGGTGAGCGACGGCTACGTCTGGGGCGCGCCGGTGCGCGCAGCGTTCGCCGAGATCGCGCGCGGGACATCATTGTCGACGGCGTTACACGCCGACTCGGTCGAGGACGCGCTGAAGATCCTGCGCTCGAACCGCATCGCACCAACAAACCTCGCGCGGCTCGACCTCATCGTGCACATCCGCTCGCTGGGTGAGGATTGGCAGAACCCCGCACGGCGAGTGGTGGTCGGCGTGCACGAGATCGATGCTGCCGGGTTTCGTCCGCTGCACGTGTGGGATCAGGTGCGAGATCGCTTCATCGACGTCGGGCGGCCGGAGCGATTCTGACCACGACCCGTTCCGTTACGCTCGCCCGCCCTATGAGCGAGGACGCGATCACCACCCAGGGTCTCACCAAGGACTACGGAGGGGGAAAGGGCCTCTTCGACCTCACGCTCTCCGTTCGCGCGGGAGAGGTGTTCGGCTACCTTGGCCCCAACGGCGCCGGCAAGACCACGACGATCCGGCTCCTCATGGCACTCATGCGTCCGACCCGCGGATCCGCCGCCATCTTTCACAGCGATGCGATCGCGCGATCGGTCTGGGTGAAGCGCCTCGTCGGCTATCTGCCGGGCGAGCTTGCGCAGTTCGGCGGTCTGCGTGGCGACGAGATCGTGGCGTCGCTCGCCTCATTGCGGTCCGACGTTGATCGCGAGTTCGTCCGAGAGCTCACCGACCGTCTCGATCTCGACCTGGGGCGGCGGTACCGCGAGTACTCCAGCGGCAACAAGCAGAAGCTCGGGATCGTCCTCGCGTTCATGCACCGTCCGCGGTTGCTGATCCTCGACGAGCCGACCGGCGGCCTCGATCCGCTGAACCAGCAGTCGTTCTACGCGATCGTTCGCGAGGCACGCGAGCGCGGCGCCACGGTCTTTCTCTCCTCGCATGTCCTGTCCGAAGTCGAGGCGGTGTGCGATCGCGTCGGGATCATCCGTGCGGGGCGGCTGGTGAAGGTGGCCGATCTCGACGAGCTGAACGAGCTGCACCAGCGCCGCATGGAGATCCAGTTTGCTGCCGATCCTCCGCTGGCGGAGCTGCGGGCCGTGTCGAACGTCGATGAGATCCACGTGACCGGCTCGACCGTGCGGTGTGTGGTGCGCGGCGACGTCGATGCGTTCCTCCGTGCCATCGGCCGGGCGCACGTGATCGCGATCACCAGCGAGGAGCCGAGTCTCGAGGAGACGTTCCTGCGGTACTACCGTTCGGAGCCGGACTGATGGTGCGGGTCGCGCTCCGCGCGAATGTCTGGCCCTGCGTCGGATTCACCGCGCTCGTCGCGTTCTACGGCGCGTTCCTCGCGTCCTCGTACGCCGCGCTCGGCGCGGATCGCGCATCGGCCGCCCGCGATCTCGAGGCGATCGCTCCGGCGTTCAGCTTCATCGTCGCGCTCCCGCAGCGGCTCGATACGAATGCCGGTTACCTCGCGTGGTTCGGATACGGCCAGCTCGTGGCCTTCCTGGCGTTCTGGGGCGTGCTCGCAGGCACGTTCGCGTCGCGCGGGGAGGACGAGCGCGGGCTCACCGACCTCTGGCTCTCTTCCGGTGTCACGCGCCGGCGAGTGCTGCTCTCACAGGTGGCGGCGTTCGTGGTCGCTGCCGCCGTCGCCCTGGCCGTCGGCGGCGCGGTCGTCAGCGCCGTAGCCCTCGCCGTCGGCGAGCCCATCCCGATCACGGCCGTCGCGCTGCAGTCGGTGGGCGTGCTGGCAGTGATCCTGGCGTTCTTCACGCTGGGTCTGGTCGCGGGCCAGCTCGTGCCCACGCGCCGCGGCGCGCTGGGCATCGGAGCGTTCGCGCTCGTCGGGCTGTTCCTGCTGAACGGATTCAGCCGCCAGTCGGACGCGCTCTCGACGCTGCGATGGGTCTCACCGTTCGCCTACTACGATCGCATCCACGGTCTCGTGCCAGAGGTGCCGTTCGGCATCGGCCCGCTGGTCGCCGTCGTCGCGATGGCGGCGGGCGGGCTGCTGGTGGCGGTCGCCGCATTCGAGGCGCGCGATGTCGGGGCGACGCTGGCACGGCGCGGCGTACCGGGTGCGCCCCGCCGCACACCATCGGGGAACCCGCTGCTGAGGAACCAGGTCCTCACGATGCTCTACGACCAGCGCGTGGGGTTGTCCATCTGGTGCCTGGCGATCGCCTGGCAAGCCTTCTTCATCACGAGCATCGCCGATCCGTTCCTGCGCGCAATGGCCGCGGCGGATCCAGGTGACGCGAGCGCCGCGCAGCTGCGAGCGGTCACCGGCGCGGGACACGGTCAGCCGTACGAAGGGTTCGTCGGCTTCGAATGGTTCGGCACGCTCGCCGGGTTCGTGGTGGCGGCCTACGCGATCACGCAGGTGGCGCGTTGGGCGGGCGACGACAGCGACGGTCGCCTTGAGATGTTGCTATCGGCCCCGGTGTCGCGCGTGCGGGTCGTCGCGGACCGTGCGCTCGCGCTGATGCTCGCGGTCGCGCTCCTCGTTGCCGCCGGTCACGTCGCGATCGCGGTCGGGACGCTGACGAACCGGGCGACCCTCGACGCGGGACGGATGGCCGTCGCGAGCGCGATGCTCCTGCCGGTCGCGGGTGTGTTCGGCGGCCTCGGCGCGGCAGCGAGCGCGTGGCGACCTCGTGTCGCGGTCGCCCTGCTGTCCGCGTTCGCGGTCATCAGCTTCTTCATCCCGTTCGCGCAGCCCGTGGTGCGCGGCCCGGAGTGGTTCGCGCATCTCTCGATCTTCGATCTCTACGGGACGCCGCTCAGCGATGGGTTCGTCTCGTGGCGGTTCTGGCTTCTGGGCGGTCTCGGCGCCGCAGGTTTCGCTGTTTCGCTCTTCGCGATGCAGCGACGCGACGTGGGGCGCTAGGTCGCAGGTCGCGCCCTGGCCGACCCGCGCTGACCGGCTATTTCGTCCAGCCCACCGGCATGAGGATCGGGCCGTCGGTCGTCGGGTAGTACACCTGCCAACCGTGGTACCCGCGGTACGCAGCGGGGTCGCTCTTCATCACATCGGCGTAGTCGATGAGCGCGTTCACGTAGGCCTGCGAGTGGTTGTACGCGAAGAGCGCCTTCGGCATGTTGCCCGGCGCACCGGCGGCGACCAGGTAGCGTGCCGCACCCAGGATCGCGTCATGCGTGTCGTTGATGTCGCCGCGCCCATACATCGCCCACGTCGCGGGCATGAATTGCATGGGACCCTGCGCGCCAGCGCTCGACAGGCCGCGGATGCGGCCTATGCGCGTCTCGACCAGGTGGATCGCGGCGAGGTAGTACCAGGGGACGCCGAACTGCGCCTGCGCCTCCTTGTAATAGGACATGAGGTCTTCGATCGGCGCCGCCTCGACGATCTTCCAGTCGGGCAGCACCTTCGGGATGGCGCCGTGCATCGTGCGCAGCTGATCGCCAGCCTCGAGCGCGTTCGCGACCGCGCCGCGGAACGCCGTCGGGAGTGCCGCCAGCACGCCCTCCCGCCACTCGGGGTAGTCGGCGAGCCGGCCGTAGGTCAACTGTTGGAGATGGCCGAGCCACTTGAGTTGTGCGCCGGTCACGTCCGGATCACGGAGGCCCGATTCGACCATGACGATCTGCTTCGCCAGAGCGGCGGGGTCGTTCGCGGCGACCGGCAGCGCGGTGTAATCGGGCGCGGGCGGCGCGATTGGTGCGATCGGTGCGGACACCTCGGTGGCCCGCGGCACGACGGTGGCGCGGGGCGCTTCCGTCGGCTCGGGTGTGTAGTGGATCGTTGCGGTGGGCGTCGGCGCGCTCGCGACCGGCGCTGCGCCGCCACAGGCGACGACCGTCGCGGCAAGGAGCGCGCACAGGATCCTCTTCGACTGCCTCACGTCCATCTAACGACGCCGAGTTGAGACCGGCGCGGCCTCGCGTGGTGGCAGTCCGGTGAGTCCAAGCGCACGCTCTGACGATAAGCGGGCGAGTGAGCATGCCAGTGACAACGCGGGGACATACGCGGACGAGCGTCAGCCGATCGCGACGCGGGGCGTGCGCGCCAGCATCCAGAGCGTCGCGCAAACGACGATCGTCACCGCGGCGCTCCAAGCAAGCGAGGCATGAATGCCGACGGCGGCGCCGAGGATGCCGATCGTCACGCCGCTGCCGACGCGCAGGCCGTTCTGCGCCATCGAGAAGAGACCGACGACGCGACCGCGTCGATCAGGCGGCGCCTCCAGCTGCACCAGCGTCTGCGCGAGCGAGGTGAAGCCGAGGTTGAGCAGACCCGCCGCGAACAGGGCGAGCACCGCGATGAGGTAGCTGCGCGTCAGCGCAAATACCACGATGAACACGCCCCACACGACGCCCATCGCGATCGCCGGGAAGACCGACGGTCGCCGCAGCCAGCTCGAGTACTCGAGCGCGACACCGCCGAC
>JANMWW010000195.1:0-4738 GCA_031394155.1 Chloroflexota bacterium
CGATCCGCGCGTCGACGACGAGCGGCGCACCGTACCGCCGGGCTAGGTCCGCGAGCTCGCGTTCGGTCGTCTCGCTCAATTCCATGTCGGGAGACTACGAGCGGCGTGGCTCGGCCGGCGCGAGTCCGATAAACTGGCATGAGAGCGCAAAGGGGCCATCCACCCCGAGCTGCCGGAAGAACGCCGCAAGGCCACTAGAACCGGCCGGAGGAAGCCACTCCGTTATGAAGCGGCGGACGTTGATCGACGTCGACGAATGAGTGCGCGGCGCACGCGAGGGCGGAAGAGGGCGTCGCGAACTTGGGTGGTACCACGGCATCTGCGCCGTCCCGAGAGCGGGACGGCGTTTTGTTTTGCGCGAAGGAGTAGTGATGGCTACGACGGACAAGAAAGTGCGGTTTAGACCGGTGGGCTCCGGCTTCGACCTGCCCGAGATCGAGCACGGCGTGCTCGAGCTCTGGGAGCGCGAGCGCTCCTTCGACGCGCTGCGCAAGAAGAACGCCGGCGGTCCGCGCTTCTCGTTCATCGACGGCCCGATCACCGCGAACATCGAAGCGATGGGCGTCCACCACGCGTGGGGCCGCGCCTATAAGGACATCTTTCAGCGGTACAAGGCGATGCAGGGCTTCGACCAGCGCTGGCAGAACGGCTTCGACTGCCAGGGACTCTGGGTCGAGGTCCAGGTCGAGCGTGAGCTCAGCCTCAACAGCAAGCGCGACATCGAGACCTATGGCATCGACAAGTTCTCGCGTGCGTGCCGCGCGCGCGTCGACCGCAGCGCCGCGGCGATCACGAAGCAGTCCATCCGGCTCGGCCAATGGATGGACTGGGACAACTCCTACTACACGTATTCCGACAACAACATCTCGCACATCTGGAACGCACTGAAGATCGTCTACGACAAGGGCTGGCTCTACCGGGGCCATCGTGCGATGCCGTGGTGCGCACGTTGCGGCACGGCGCTGGCCGAGCACGAGATGACCGGGTCGTACAAGGAGATGACCCATACCTCGCTGTACGTGCGCTTCCCGGTAGCTGCGGAGGGTACGCTCGCTGCGCTCGAGAAACAGGGGCCCCTCCGCCTGGGTGCGGACCTCGCGAAGCAGCGCGCGTCATTCCTCGCGTGGACGACGACACCGTGGACGCTGCCCGCGAACGTCGCGCTCGCGGTGCATCCGGATCTCGACTACGTGAAGGTGCGTGTCGTCGCGGACGGCGCGAGCGAGCCTGAGGTCCTGATCATGGGCGCGAAGGTATTCGCGCAGACGAAGCTGCACAACGCCGAGCTGCTTGAGACGGTCAAAGGTCGAGTCCTGCTCGGCATCCCGTACTCCGGACCGTTTGACGATCTGCCGGTGGGCGCCACGACGAAGCCCGGGCACCGCGTCATCGAATGGGACGAGGTCAGCGAGGCCGAGGGCACCGGCATCGTCCACATCGCGCCCGGCTGCGGCGCGGAAGACTTCGCGTTGTCGAAGTCTGAGAACCTCCCGGTGTTCGTCCCGATCGACGAGAACGCGCACTTCGTCGCGGGTCTGGGCTGGCTCGAAGGCAAGGACGCGCGTGACGTCGCGCACGAGATCTCCGACGACCTGAAGAAGCGTGGGCGGCTCTTCCGCGAGTTGCCGTACACGCATAGCTATCCGATCTGCTGGCGCTGCAAGGAGGAGATCGTCTTCCGCGTGGGCGACGAGTGGTTCATCTCCATGGACGAGCTGCGGCCGAAGCTGAAAGAAGCCGCGGCCAAGGTGCGTTGGCTCCCGCCGCACACCGGTGACCGCATGCAGAACTGGCTCGACAACATGGGCGACTGGAACATCAGCCGCAAGCGCTACTGGGGCCTACCGATGCCCTTTTACAACTGCGCCAACGGGCACTTCTTCATCATCGGGAGCCAGGAGGAGCTGCGCACGCGCGCGGTGCGCGGCCTCGATCAGCTCCAGGAGCTCCACCGGCCGTGGATCGACAACGTGATCGTGGCGTGCCCCGATTGCAATGCCGAGAGCACGCGCGTGAAGGAGACCGGCGATGTCTGGCTCGACGCGGGCATCGTGCCGTTCTCGACGCTGAATTGGCTCGGCGACCGCGACTACTGGCGCAAGTGGTTCCCGGCGGAATTCATCACCGAGAACGTCGAGCAGATCCGCCTCTGGTACTACTCGCAGCTTTTCTTCAGTGTCGTGCTGACCGGCGACGCGCCGTATCAAACGGTGCTGTCGAACGAGTTCGTGTACGACGAGAAGGGCGAGCAGTTCCACAAGACCGGAGAGAACTTCATCGACTTCCCGCAGGCCGCAGAACGCGCTGGCTCGGACGTGGTGCGCTGGTACTACGCGCGCCACGACCCCGCGGAAAAGGTGCTCTTCGGTTACAACGTGCTCGGCGAGGTCAAGCGCAAGCTCCTCGTCCTCTGGAACACGTACGCGTTCTTCGTCACGTACGCGAACCTGGATCGCTTCGACCCAAGCGGGCCCCAGGTCCCGCTCGCGGAACGACCGATCATCGACCGCTGGCTCCTATCCGTGCTCGACCGGCTCGTACGCGACTCGCGTGCGGCGCTCGACGGCTACGACGTGCAGACGGCGTGTCTGAAGATGGAGGCCTTCTGGGACGACCTCTCCACGTGGTACGTCCGCCGAAATCGTTCGCGGTTCTGGAAGGCGCGATCCAAGCGCGACTCGCTCGCTGCGTATCAGACGATGTACGAGGCGCTCACCACGCTGGTGCGCCTCTTTGCGCCGATCATGCCGTTCCTGTCCGAGGACATCTTCCAGAATCTCGCGCGCAACGCCGTCACAAGCGCGCCGGCCTCGGTCCATCACGCGGACTACCCGGCGCTGCGGACGGACCGCATCGACGACGACCTCGAGCGCCGGATGCACGCCGCTCGCCGCGTGGTTGAGCTCGGTCGCGCCGCGCGTTCGCAGGCGAAGACAAAGGTGCGCACGCCCCTGGCGAAGCTCGTCGCCGTCTTCGATGAGGGGGACCGCGACAGGGGCGCGCTCGATGGGCAGGAGGACCTCGCGGCGATCGTCCGCGAGGAGCTCAACGTAAAGGCGCTGGAGATCCGCGAACGTGCCGAAGGGCTTGTCCGTGAGACCGTGAAGCCGGAGCTGAAAACGCTCGGTCCGAAGCTGGGAAAGGATCTGCCGAAGGTGCGCGCTGCCCTCGCCGAGGGACGGTTCACGCGGCGCGACGGACTCATCGTCGTCGAAGGCTACGAGCTCGCGCCGAGCGAGGTGCTCGTCTCGCATGAGGGAGAGGCGGGACACGCCGTCGCGCGCGAAACGGGCCTGGTGGTCGCGCTCGACACGGCGCTCACGCCAGAGCTCGAGGCCGAGGGCCTCGCGCGCGAGCTCGCACATAAGCTCAATGATCTGCGCAAGGAAGCCGGCTTCGACATCGCCGACCGCATCGCGCTGCGCTACGACGGGGACATCGCCGCCGTTGTCGACCGCCATCGCGACACGATCGCCGAAGAGACGCTCGCGTCGAGCGTGACGCGCGGTCTTCTGGGTCGGGGGCACGCGTGGAGCGGCGACCTCAATGGCGTCGCCGCGAAGTTGGAGATCGAGAAGGCCTAGATCACGCGCGTTTGTTAGAGGAGGGCGCTCCGCAGCGCGTTGGCGACAAGACGCGGCGCGCGCCGGCGAGCCGGACCAGTGAGCGCGGTGCGCCACGTGGGGTAGGAGAGCAGCGCGTGCGCGAGCGCGATCGCGTCCTGGGTCCGGATCCCCAGCGCGCCGCGATGCGCCAGATCGTTCATCGTGCGCGCGATCACGGCCAGCCGGACGGCGTCGAGCTCGCGCAGCAAAGCGGCCACGGCGCGCGGGAGCGCGCCATCGACAAGCGTCTCCAGAAGGAGCGAAGACTCGCCGCGGTACTCCTGTTCGTGCAGAGCGACCAGCTCGTCGAGGATCTGCTCTGGAGTGTCGCCACGCGGACGCCAGCGCTCGACACGTGAGATCAGTGCGGCTCCGCGACGTCGGAGCGCCTGCTCGACCAGTCGCTCCTTCGACGACGAATGCAGATACACGGTCCGCGCGGATACGTGCGCACGGCGCGCGACGTCCGCGATGCGAAGGTCGGGATACCCGCGGCGCGCCACTTCGCGGAGCGCCGCGTTTTCGATGGATGTCGCCGTTCGTGCGGTCTTTCGCGCTCGTTCGCGCTGCACGTACCGGCGCGTATTCATTGCAATAGCACTGTAATGGAAAGCGATTTCGATCCTCGACGTCGCTGCCTTGCGGCGGTACGCTTGTGCCCTGATGACAGCACTTGCATTCGTGTTCCCCGGCCAAGGCTCTCAGCTCGTCGGCATGGGCCGCTCGGTCTACGAGTCGTCGCCCGCGGCGCGCGCCGTGTTCGACGAAGCGGACCTCGTGCTCGGTTATCCACTCACGAAGATCTGCTTCGAGGGTCCCCCAGAGAAGCTGAACGACACGTCGATCGCGCAGCCAGCGATCCTCACGACGAGCATCGCCCTCTTCGAAGCGATGGTCGAGTCCGCGTCTGCGTCGGACCGGCACGGCAAGCGCGCGACCGACGGCAGCGAGCCGCGCGGCGTGATGGCGCTCCCCGAGACGATGCGCCCGTCATTCGTGGCCGGCCATTCGCTCGGTGAGTTCACCGCCCTCGTCATCGCCGGCGTCCTTCCATTTGGCGATGCGCTTCGCCTGGTGGCCGCTCGCGGCAAGCTTGCCGCGACACGCGGTGCGCAGGGCTCGATGGCCGCGAT
>JANMWW010000234.1:0-1646 GCA_031394155.1 Chloroflexota bacterium
CTCGGGACGATCGAGTCGCAGGGACTCCTGGGCTCGTCCTACGGGATCTATCCGCTGCTGTCACTGGCTCTCGCATGCTTGGTCCGCGATATCGCGGTGCTGTTCCCTCGGCCTGCGCAGCTGGCTCCGTACAGCGCCGCCGTCATCGCGCTCCTGCTCACCGGATCCGGAGCGGTGTACACGTTGCAGAACGGCCGCTTGATGTTCATCGACGTGAATGCGCCGGGACCGATCGCGAGCTCGACCTTCCCGTCGCTCAGCGGCCTCTCTGCTCGAGGGCCCTACCTCTCGGATCTTGATGCGGTGTTGTTCTGGATCCGCGCGAACGTGCCGCGCGAGGAAGGTTTCGCCTTTCTACCGGGCGAGGACCCGGGGTACTTCGCGCTCGAGCGCAAGCCGGCGCTGCCGTCGGTCTACTTCTTCGACGTCGCGTCGCCGTACACGCCGGCGGAGCTCGCGCGGATCGCGGACGATGTCGGCCTGCGCTGGGTCTTCGTGAAGGATCGCCTGCAGCTGGTAAGCGAGCCGCCATTGAATCAGGCGATCGTGGCGGCACTCACGGCACACGCCACGCTTGTTGATCGCGTCGGCCCGTACCGAATCTATCGCCGCGTGCCGTAGTCATCGATCGGGCGCAGTGCGTCGCGGCCGTCCCGTCGCACGAACGTGCGACCTCGCGCCCCTTCACACGCGATTCCGAATGTGCGTAGATAGCGTGCATAGGAAAAGGTTGGGCGAAAGGCCTCACGGCGCAGACAGATCCTCGCGTCGCGAGAGCCGCAGAGGCGCATCGCGGGATGGCTTACAGCCGAAGCGGGCGACCGGACGCGCCCGTCGCGTGGTCTCCGAGTCTCGCGTACGCGGTCCTCCTCATCGCGACCGATGGCTGTCTGATACGCGACGGTCGTCACGTGGCATTCGTCACACAGGACGAAGACTTGATGCGATCTTGGCTGTCATGTGTTGGCCACCCGGACCGGTATCGCCGCACCGCATCGAGCGCCGGCACTCCTCTGTATCGCGTGCAGATGAGCGACGCTCGACTCTATCGGTGGCTCGTCGCGCAGGGACTGACGCCAAGAAAGAGCCTGACACTTGGCGCCATCGCGGTGCCGTCCCCGCATTTCGCGGCCTTCGTGCGCGGTCTGCTGGATGGCGATGGCTCCATCTACGCCACACGACATCGACCCACCAAGGCCACGTACCCGGACTATTGGTATGAGCGGCTGTGGACCTTCTTCACCTCAGCGAGTGCGACTCACGTCGAGTGGTTGCAAGCACGGATCCTGACTGAGTTCGGCTTGCGCGGCTTCATCGAAGCGCGCCGACGGCCTCCGCGCAACGACTTCTTCCGACTCAAGTACGGAAAACGCGAATCGCTCGCGCTTCTGCCCGCGTTGTACGCGGACCATGATGTGCCGTGCCTCGAGAGAAAGAAATCGAAGTGGCTCGGCTATCTCGAACGGAACTGTGCCGAAGGGGGGACTTGAACCCCCAAGCCCTTGCGGGCGACAGGCCCTGAACCTGTTGTGTTTGCCAATTTCACCACTCCGGCGGGGACATTCATTCTACCGCGACGCATCGATCGATCGAACCTCTTACCATCGCGCCGTGCCGAAGCGGACCGCGTCGAGCGTATGGATCTC
>JANMWW010000261.1:0-13148 GCA_031394155.1 Chloroflexota bacterium
CGCGAGCACGACGACGATCTGACGCACACCGTCGAGGAGGTTCGGGTCGAGGTCGGACAGCGGTGGCGGATCGTCCTGGAGGCGCTCGCCGAAGGCTTCGAGCACCGTCGCTGGAACGTTCAAGAGTCCTTTGCCGGAGTAGTCCGGCAGCATCGCGCCGCGCGCGCGTAGGCGGTCGGTGAGCGTCGGAGGCATCGGTGGACGATACTGCGCGGCGATGCGAACGGTCCTCGAGGTCGACGGTCTCTTCGACGGGATGACGACACTCAGCGACGCCGCGGTCGTCGTCGAGGACGGCGAGATCACCTGGGTGGGCAAGCGCTCGAAGACGCCGAAGACGCCAAAGGGTGCGAAGTCGCGCGCAGTCGAGGCGCCGGCCGCCTTCGCCATCCCGGGGATGATCAACTGCCACTCCCACCTCGTGTTCGACGGCTCGGCCAACTTCGATGCGGAATCGCACCAGCCGGAGGCCACCGCCACGCTCAAGGCGTTCGCGAACGCGCGCGCGTCGCTTCGCGCCGGCGTGACCGTGGTGCGCGATCTCGGCGCGAACGGCACGATGGTCATCGAGCTCGGGCGTGCGATAGAGCGTGGAACGATCGATGGGCCGCGCATCCTCGCCGCGGGACGCGGGATCACGAACACCGGCGGGCACGGCGCCGAGGTCGGCCGTGTGGCCGACGGTCCGGACGAGGTTCGCCGCGCGACGCGCGAGCAGATCGCGGCGGGCTGCGGCGTGATCAAGTTCTTCTCCACCGGCGGCGTGCTGGGGGAAGGCGCGGGACCCAACCTGTCGCAGTACACGCTCGAGGAGACTCGCGCGGCCGTCGAGGAAGCGCACAAGGCCGGCATCAAGATCACGACGCACGCGCACGGGGCCGAGGGCATGCGCATCGCCGCGGAGGCAGGCATCGACTCGATCGAGCACTGCACGCTGCTCGACGCGAAGACAATCAAAGCGATCAAGGAGAACGACGTCGCGCTCGTGCCGACGTTCTCCGCGCTCCACGCGATCATCGACAACGCCGCGAAGCTTCCGGAGAAGGTCGTGGCTCGGGCACGTGAAGTCGCGGCCAAGCACCACGAGGGCGTGCGGGCGGCGCACAAGGCAGGCGTCCGCGTCGCGGCCGGCACCGATGCGGGCACGCCGTTCAACCGTCACGAGCGGTATGCGCTCGAGTTGCGCTACCTGTACGAGATCGGTCTCACGCGCGAGGAGGCGCTCGTCGCGGCGACGAGCCGGGCGGCGGACGTCATCGGATGGCCGAAGGCCGGTCGGATAGCGCCAGGCATGTGGGCCGACTTCGTGTTCGTGAGCGATGATCCGACGCGCGACCCCGAGATACTGCTTACGCCGAAGGCCGTCTGGGTGCGAGGAAACCCGGTCTAACGCCTCTGATCTAAACGGTCGAGGTGAGGAAACGCTGGCGCGCGGTCTCGAGCTCGCGGCGGAGCGAGCCCTCGTCCGCCAGCGGTGCGCTGCATGCGGTGCCGACGCACACGTACGCGGCCGTGCGGTCGATCGGGAATCCGCGCTCGGCGATCGCGTCCGCGGCGACCCCCGGGTCGAGGTGCAAAGCGATGACGTCCGGATCGCGCGACGACCGCGCCGCTCGCCAGAGCGCTTCAGCCTTCGCGTCGCCCATGCGTCCAACGACCACCACCGACACGGGCTCGCCCAGCGCCTGCGCGACCGCGTTCGCGTACGAGGCGGCGAACTGGCCCCATGCGCGGTACTCGCCGACGAACGACCGCAGGGCTCGCAGAGCCGTTTCGCGCAACGCCTCGTCACCAGACTTGACCGCGAGGCGCAGCAGCGCGCTCGCCGCGGTCGCGTTCTCCTCGATGGGCCGCTCGCGGCGCGCGAGTCGTCCGGTCTTGTCGCCGGCTGGCGTGTCGTAGAAGCCGCCGCGCTCGGTGTCCTCGAGCCTTTCGCGCATGCGCGTTGCGAGCGCGGTCGCGCGCGCGCGGTCGCTGATGCCTACAAGCAGCGAAAGGAACGACGCAGCATCTCCCAACAAGTCCGGTAGCTGCGGGCCATCGCCGGCGTCAAATCGGCACAGCGCGCCACTGGCATCGCGCATCCGGCGGTCGATCGCGCTCACCGCGTCCCAGCCGCGCATGCCGATCGCGCGGTCGTTCAGCACCTCGCCGGCGCGCAGGTACGCGGCCGCCGCGAGCACGTTCCACGATGTGTAGAGCGTCCGGTCCACGAACGGAGCATCGTGCGCCGCGCGCTCCTCGGCGTCGAGCGTGAAGTAGTGCTCATCGGCGTCCTGCGATCCGCTCCAGAGTCCGGTCTCCGCCTGGAACAACACCGCGTCCATCCAGCGGATGACGTCGCGCACGACGCGGTCGTAGCCCGCGTCCGGGAACGTGGCGTGCGAGTCGGCGTAGACCGCGAGCAGCTCGGCGTTGTCCTCGAGCATCTTCTCGTAGTGCGGGACGTTCCAGTCGCGCAGCGTCGCGTAGCGGAAGAACCCGCCCTCGACGTGGTCATACATGCCACGCGACGACATCGCGTCGAGCGTTGTGCGCAGCATCGTCGCGAGCTCCGGCGCTTGGTGCCGGCGGTATTCGTCGAGCAGGAAACGCAGCACCTGCGTCTGCGGGAATTTCGGCTCGCGGCCGAAGCCGCCCTGCTCGCGGTCGTACTGGCCGCGGATGTGGGCGCCGACCATGTCGACGATCTCGTGGGACAGATCGCCGGACCTTGGCGCGCGCGCCGCATCCTCTTGCGCCGTCGCTTCATTCACTCGGCTCTGAATGTCGTCATGTTTGTTTCGCCAAAGGTCCGACACGGCGAGAAGCGTCTGCCGCATGCCGTCCGGCGGGACGTACGTGCCGCCGTGCACGATCTGGCCGTCGGGAGTAAGGAACGCCGTGGTCGGCCAGCCGCCCATGTTGTAGCGGCGATTGACGTCGGGCCGCTCATCGTTGTCCACGCGGATCGCGACGAAGCGCTCGT
The DNA here is from genome assembly GCA_031394155.1 of Chloroflexota bacterium. GTDB lineage: Bacteria > Chloroflexota > Limnocylindria > P2-11E > P2-11E > CF-39. Next base: position 2,969 of record JANMWW010000261.1, read on the forward strand.
TTATCGCAGCGATGACGTCCTCGGTGCTGTAGCTCGTCTCATCCATGACGTGGCACCAGTGACACCACACCGCGCTGATGGCGAGCAGCACGGGCACGTCGCGCTGACGTGCCTCCGCGAACGCGGCGTCGCTCCACTCGCGCCACTTGATCTCATGCGCGCGATTCGGGCGCGGCGAGAATCGGAATCGGCTCATCGCTCAGTCTGAAATTTCATCGAGCTCGATCTTGTTGCCGAACGGATCGAACACATAGCAGCGCCGCCAGCCGGGGATCGGCGTGGCCTCTTCGAAGAGCGCTTCCTGTTTCACGAGGTGCGCGCGCATCGCGTCGAGGTCGTCGACCTTCAGCGCGAAGTGCCGCCGGCCATGCAGCGCAAGGTCGTCCTGGGCCGAAAGATGCACCTGGCCCTGACCAGCTTGGAACCACAATCCATCGCGGTCCGCGAGGGTCGCCGGTCGCTCGATCTCGGCCAAACCAAGGCCTTTCACGTAGAAATCACGGGCCTTGGCTTCTCCGCCAGGCTGGTAGAAAACTTGCGCGTGATGCAACGAAATGGGCATCAAAACGAGTCTATGTGGGATACAATTTCGTCAGATCACTAGGAGGTAGCCACGTGGCGATCGAGCAGCAAGAGACCGTGAGCACGACCTCGCCGGCCGATCTGGCGGTCGTCTCGATGACGTCGCGGGCCGCTGACAAGCTCAAAGAGATCATCACCAAGCAGGGTCGCGACGACCTTGCGCTTCGTGTCTACGTGACGCCGGGCGGATGTTCCGGTTTCTCGTACGGCATGACCTTCGCGGAAGGTCGCGAAGAGGACGACACGCTGATCGAGCAGGACGGTGTTCGCATCGTCGTCGACCCGATGAGCGCGATGTACATCAAGGGCTCCGAGATCGACTTCGTCGACGCGTTGATGGGCGGCGGGTTCGCGCTTCGCAACCCGAACGCCGTGTCGAGCTGCGGCTGCGGCCAGTCGTTCAAGACAGCCGATCAGGCCGGCACCGCGAAGGCCTGCGCGCACTAGACCGATACAGATGGGACATGCGAAAGAGGACGGCGAAAGCCGTCCTCTTTTCTTGTCAGCTCGAGGCTTCGGGCCGGTAGAGCTGGTCCTCCAACAGATCGGCGAAGGCCACGAACTCGCGCTCCAGCTCATCGGGCGTAAAGCCCTGCCGCTCAGCGCCGCGGCGCACGACCTCACGCGCAATCCGCAGCGCGATCGCCACGAGCCCACGCTCCACCAGGTTCGGGATGTGGTGCGAGTCGGATACTCCGCGGACCGCTGTCGCTAGGTCGCGGATCCGTACGGATCGTTCGGGGCCGTCTTCCATCGCCATCGCCTCGAATGCCAGCGGAAGGGTCGAGAGAATGCCGTCGGCATACCCGTCGGCGCGCTCGCGAGTGAGGCCAAAGATCGCCGCCGCCCTCACGGCCTCGTCGACGACACGGGCGATCGTGGACCGCGCCGCCGGCTCGCAGATCGCGACGACGGCAGCGCGCCGCACACGAGTGCGGTCGTCGGTCATCGCTACTGCGGCGCGGGCTCGAGCTGCAGCCCGGTCGAGAACGCGCAGTTCTTCGCATAGACGCTGACGACAGTCGTCGCCTCGAAGATCTGCTCGTTCGTGGCGCCGAGCTGGCGGAGCGCTTCGGCGCGATAGGTCATCGACATCCTGCCGTCGTTCACGACGCTCGTGGCATACGCGACGAACTCCTTGTTCAGGCGCGAGACCTCGCCCTCGTGGATCGTCGACATCTCGCGATCGAGGACGATCTTCGTGTAGACCGGATCCCCAGCCATGTACATGAAGTAGCGCGGGATGCTCCCGAGCTTGGCGCGGACCTCTTGCAGCACCGGCGTCGAGACGTCCTGCGCCCGAATCGGTGCGCTGTCGTTGAACGCGCCGATGGCTGACTCGAAGGTGTTGATGCTCGTGACGTGAGCGACCGTCGCGATGAGCTCGACGATCTGTCCATCGTCGATGCCGTACTCGCGCTGCAATCCTCGCGTATGCGCGTAGATCTCGTACGGCGCGGCTTTCGCGGCGGCCACCGCAAGCGCGATCATCCGCTTCTGTAGGTTGAGCAGCGTGCGCGTCGCCATCACGTGCGCGAGCTCGGCGTGGTTGCCGATGAGGATCGAAGGCCGCAGACCGAGCGCGCGGCTTGTCGGCGTCATCGCCGGCGCCTTCGAGATCTCCCGGATCATCGCGTCGACCTTCTTCACCATGTCGCCGTGCTCGGATTCCTCAGGTAGTCGGATGGTCGGCACTGCGCATCCTCCGTCGCCGCTCGCGCGCCTCTCGCCGCGAGTCTAGGTGGCGCCGGTGCCCCACGCGCCTGCGCTCGATCCCGACGTCGTACCATGACGCGTACGCGTATGGCCCAGAGTACGAGGCTCCTCCGCCCGGTGCCGGCTATCGACAAGGCCGCGCGCGTTCTGCGCGCGCTCGCGGACGGTGGCCGCCCGCAGGGCATCAGCGAGCTCGCACGCACGCTCAACGTCTCCAAGGGCACCCTGCGCGACGTGCTCCTCACCCTTGACGCCCACGGCCTGGTGGTGCGCGACCCCGACACGCGTTTCCGCCTCGGTCCCGAGCTGCGAAGCCTTGCGGACGCGAGCACTCCGGATCTTCGGCTGCTCGCGCGGCCGCATCTTGTCTCCCTCATGGAATCGTTCGGCGAGACCGCGATCCTCGGGCTCGTTCACGACGGCAAGCTCGTGATCGCCGATCGAGCGGAACCGCAGACCGACCTGCACATGACCGCGCCGCTCGGTCGGCGACTCCCGCTCGACGAGGGTGCCCACGGAAAGGTGATCGCCGGCGCGAAGATCGGCTACGACGACGAGGAGCTGTTCCCCGGCGTGCGCGCGGCGGCCGCGCCGATCATCGATGCCCGCGGACGCATCGCGGCGTTCGTGATGGTCGTGGGATTCAAGCAGCGGGTCGACCTGCGGACGCTCCGCCGGATCGGCGAGCGCTGCGCGAGCGCTGCGGACGCCGTGTCGCGACGCATCGGCGCGAAGCTCGAGGCCTCCGCCTGAGCGACAAGGTGATGCTCACGCTCCACGTGAACGGCGAGGCGCGGACGGTCGCGGTCGAGCCGCACCACACGCTCCTCGAAGTCCTGCGCGAAGAGCTCGATCTCACCGGCACGAAGCACGGCTGCGAGCTCGGTGAATGCGGTGCCTGCACCGTGCTGGTCGACGGCGTTCCGATCCTGTCCTGCCTCACGCTGCCGCTTGGGATGACCGGCGCCGAGATCCTCACGGTCGAGGGCCTGGCCACCGGTGCCGAGCTTCATCCGCTTCAGACAGCGTTCGCCGAGGAGGGCGCCGCGCAGTGCGGCTACTGCACTCCGGCGATGCTGCTCACCGCGAAGGCGCTGCTCGACGCGAACCCGCGGCCGTCGCGGGACGAGATCGCTCAGGCGATCAGCGGGAACCTCTGTCGCTGCACTGGCTACACCTCCATCTACGAAGCGGTCGAGAAGGCGGCAGCTCATGTCTGAGCTCAGCATCCTCGGCCGCCGCCTTCCGAAGGTGAATGCCTGGGCGCACCTGACGGGAAGCGCCCGCTACGCCGACGACATCCGCCTGCCGCGAACGCTGCACGGCCGCCTGCTGCGGTCGACGCGCGCGCACGCGCGCATCGTGAGCATCGACGTCTCGCGCGCGCTCGCGCATCCGGGCGTCGTCGCGATCGTCACGGGTGCCGACATGCCCGAGAAGATGGGGATCATGCCGTCCACCCAGGACGAGACCGCGCTCGCCGTCGACAAGGTTCGCTATATCGGTGAGCCGGTCGCCGGGATCGCGGCGCTCGACGAGGACGCCGCCTTCGACGCGCTCTCGCTCATCGACGTCGTGTACGACGACCTCGAGCCGATCTTCACGATCGAAGAGGCGCTCGAGCGCGAGGACGTGAAGATCCACGACACCAGCAAGCGCGCAAACGTCTTCAAGGAGGTCCACCTTTCCTTCGGCGATCTGGATGCCGGGTTCGCAGCGGCCGATCACGTGCGCGAGGACTGGTTCTTCTTCGAGGGGAACACCCACGCGCCGATCGAGTCGCACTCGTGTGTCGCGTCGTACGGCGCGGACGACAAGCTGACGCTGTGGACCTGCACGCAGGTGCCCCACTACCTTCACCGCGAGCTCGAGAAGGTCCTCGGCCTCCCGCGCAGCCGGATCCGCGTCATCGCGACGCCGAACGGCGGCGCGTTCGGCGGGAAATCGGACCCATTTGGCCATGAGTTCGCTGCCGCACTGCTGTCGATGCGCACGAAGCGCCCGGTGAAGATCACCCTCGACCGCGAGGAGGTCTTCTACGCGCACCGCGGGCGGCACCCGGTGAAGATGCGCATCAAGACCGGCGTGAAGAAGGACGGCGAGATCACGGCCGTCGAGTTCCAGAGCTATCTCGATGGCGGCGCGTACGCGTCGTACGGCATCGCGACGACCTATTACACCGGCGCGCTGCTGACGGTCACGTATCGCGTGCCGGCGTACAAGTTCGACGGCGTCCGCGTGTACACGAACAAGCCGCCCTGCGGTCCGAAGCGCGGGCACGGCACGACGCAGCCGCGCTTCGCGTTCGAATGTCAGCTGGACAAGATCGCCGCCGACCTCGGCCTCGATCCGATCGAGTACCGGCTGCGCATCCTTCAGCCGGCGAACAGCCGCACGGTCAACGACCTCCGCATCACGTCGATGGGCCTGGGTGACTGCCTCACCGCGGTGCGCGACCGGACCGGCTGGGACAAGAAACGGGCTGATCGCCTTAACGGCACACGTGCCAAGCACGGTGAGCGCTCTTCAGGCATCGGCGTCGCGGGCAGCGCGTACATCTCGGGTGCCGGCCTCCCGATCTACTGGAACGAGATGCCCCACTCCGGCGCGGAGATCCGGATCGACCGCGGTGGCGGCGTCACGGTGATGTGCGGGACCGCGGAGATCGGCCAGGGCTCCGACAACATGCTGGCCGCCGTGACCGCGGAGACGCTGGGCGTTTTCCCCGAAGACGTGCACGTCGTATCCGGGGACACGAGCCTCGCGCCCGTCGACCTCGGCTCGTACTCGAGCCGCGTGACGATGATGGCCGGCAACGCGACGAAGAGCGCCGGGATGAAACTGCGCGCGCTGCTGTTCGCCGTGGCATCGGAGAAGCTCGGCGTGCCAGCCGAGCGGCTCAACACCGCATACCGGCGCATCTACGACCTGCAGGATCCATCCACGTTCATGTCATTCGTCGATGCCGCGAATCTGGCCGAGGCGAAGTACGGCACCCTCGTCGCGGCGGGCTCCTATCGCCCGCCGGCGGGCATCGGCGGCAGTTACAAGGGCGCGGGCGTCGGGCCGACACCCGCGTACTCGTACCAGGCCGCAGTCGCGGAGGTCACGGTCGATCTCGAGACCGGCGAGCTGACCGTCGACAAGATCACGACGGCGCACGACTGCGGCCGTGCCCTGAATCCGGCGAACGCGGAGGGCCAGGTCGAAGGCTCTGCGTACATGGGCTATGGCGAAGCCGTGGTCGAGGAGCAGATCTTCCGAGGCGGCCTGCACAAGAAGCCGAGCCTGCTCGACTACAAGCTGCCGACCAGCCTCGACACGCCAAAGCTCGAGGCGATCCTCATCGAGTCGATGGACAACGAGGGTCCCTTCGGCGCGAAGGAGGCCGGCGAGGGTCCGCTCAACCCGGTGATCCCGGCGATCGCGAACGCGGTGTTCGACGCCATCGGCGTGCGCTTCGATGAGACACCGATCACCGCCGACAAGATCCTCGACGCGCTTGGCAAGCGCGACAACCGCGGCGTGCCGAAGGATCGCATCGGTCCAAATGGAATGTCAGCCGCACGGTCTGATCCCAACGCCGCATTGAGACGACTGAAAGCCACGACCAGCGTGCGTGATGCGCGCGAGAAGAAGCGCGCCGGTGAGCCGCCGGCCGGGTCGCGCTGATGCTGCGCCTTCCAAAGTTCCGTTTCGTCTCGCCACCGACGCTCGATCAGGCGATGCGCCTAAGGGCAGAGCACCTCACGACGTCGATGTACGTCGCGGGCGGCACCGACGTGTATCCGAAGATGAAGCGCCGCCAGTTCCTGCCCGAGGTGGTCATCGCGCTGGGGCACGTCGTGCACGGCGAGATCAACAACGGGGATGGAATTCGCATCGGCGCGGGTGCGACGCTGACCGAGGTGAGTGCGCACCCGAAAGTGCGCAGCGGCTATCGCGCGCTCGCGGAAGCCGCGGCCCTGGTGTCGACGCCGCAGCTGCGCAATATGGGCACGATCGGCGGGAACGTCTGTCTCGACACGCGCTGCAACTGGTACGACCAATCCCTGTTCTGGCGCACCGCGGAGGGCTTCTGCATGAAGACCCACGCCGAGGTCGTGTGCCGCGTCGCACCATCGAGCCCGAAGTGCCTCGCCGTCGCGAGCGCGGACACGGTGCCCGCGCTCATCGCGCTCGGCGCGACGGTGCGCGTCACTGGCTCGGGCGGCGAGCGCGACGTCAATCTCGCCGACTGTTACCGCGAAGATGGGATCCGCTATCTGACGCTCGCGCCGGGTGAGGTCGTGACCGAGATACACCTGCCGCCGAGCGACGGGTGGAGATCGACCTATCTCAAACAGCGCGACCGCGGCTCGTTCGACTTCCCCATTGCGGGCGTCGCCGCGGCGGTGCGCTGGGACGGCGGTCTCGTTACGGACGCGCGCATCGCGATCACGGCCCTCGGCTCGCGTCCGGTCGCAGTCGATGCGAGCGCGCTGCGCGGGACCAGGCTCGAGGACGACGCCATTGCCGCGATCGCCGACGCGACGCATAAGGCCGCGCGCCCGATGGACAACACCTCGGGCACGATCAGCCAGCGCAAGCGCGCGGCACGCGTCTATGCCGAGCGCGCGCTGCGCTCACTACGCGATGCCTGACCAGCCGCTCCGCGCGATCGCGATCGTCACCGCCGCAGGATCCGCGGAGCGGTTCGGTGGACGCAAGCTGCTCGCGGACATCGACGGAGAACGGCTGCTCGATCGCACGATCAGCTCGCTACTCGACGGCGGCGTCAGCGAAGTGATCGTGGTCGTGGGCACAGACTCGCGGCAGGCGCTCGAGCGCGACGTGAACGCGATGAACGACGCGCGCGTCCGCCCCGTGGAGAACCACGATCCTTCGCGCGGGATGTTCTCCTCGATCCAGGAAGGCGTCCGCACCGCCAGCGGCGACGTGCTGCTCGTGCACCCTGGCGACATGCCGTTCGTGAAGCCGCAGACGGTCGCGCGCATCATCGCGGCGTGGGCGCGCACGGGCGGGATCGTGTCGCCGCGTCACAACGGAAAACGCCGGCACACGGTAGCGCTGACATTAGGCCTCCGCGAAGAGATCCTCGCCACGAGTGCCACCTCGAACCTCCACGAGGTGATCAAGAAACACCTGGCCGAGCGCACCGACCTGGAAGTCGACGATCCGGGCATCAATCGCGACGTGGATCGGCCGGAGGACCTCGCCGGCTAGACCGGCGGTCCTATCCTCAGGACATGCGCCAGATCTACGCGAAGATGGCCGAGCTCGAGCGCGAAGGACGCCGTTTTGCGGTCTGCACGGTGGTCCGGACGGTCGGAAGCACGCCCCAGGTGGTCGGCGCCAAGCTGCTCGTCGACGACCTGGGCCGCCTCACCGGGACCCTCGGCGGCGGGTGCGTGGAAGGTGACGCCTTTGTCGAGGCGAAGCGCGTGATCGAGACGGGAACCGCCTCCCTGCGCGAGTTCGAGCTGACCGAGGACCTCGCCTGGGACACCGGTCTGGTGTGCGGCGGCACGATGTGGATCGCGATCGAGCCCGGCGAGCGAGCCCTGCGACTGGGCGACCGGGACCTCCTCGGGGACGTGCTCGCAGCGTCCTCCGGCGGCATGCCAGTGGCGGTGGCGACGCTCCTGCGGAAGAACGGCCGCGATCTCGAACCGAGCGGAAAGCTGTTCGTCGAAACGGATGGTTCGACGCACGGCACTCTTGGGGAGCGGGATGCACAGGCACGAACCGCGGCGCTCGACGCGCTGCAGAGAGGCACGGCGCGCACGGTCGCGCTCGACGACACGCATGAGCTCTTGATCGAGCCCGTGCTGGCGAAGCCGCGTTTGGTGATCGCGGGCGGTGGCCACGTGGGCCTCGCGCTCGCGAAGATGGGCACGATGCTCGAATACGACGTAACGGTGATCGACGATCGGCCGGAGTTCTCGGAGCGACAGCGCTTCGGTCCGGGTATCGACGTGATCCGCATGGACATGGCCGATGCGCTGCGCACGATGCCGATCGGCTGGAACAGCTTCATCGTGATCGCATCGCGCGGGCACAAGCTCGATGCCGCGTGCCTGCGCGAGGCCGTGAAGCGCGACGCGCGCTACGTCGGGCTTCTCGGCAGCAAGCGCAAGACCGTGCTCATCGCGAAGATGCTGCGCGACGAAGGCGTGTCCGAAGAGCGCATCCGTGAGGTGCACGCGCCGATCGGTCTCGACCTCGGCGGCCGCACGCCGACGGAGATCGCGCTCAGCGTGCTCTCCGAGATGAGCATGGAGCGACATGGCGGCAGCGGTCGACCGCTCCGCATCGATGACGCGATCCTCGATCGCACCGCGGCCAAGTCGTGAAGACGGCGACAGACGCGATCGTCCGCAGCGCACGCCTGGATCTGCCGCTGCTGGAACCGGATCTCCTCGATGCGCTCATCGGCGACAAGCGAGCCACGATCGGTGCGATCACCGGCTATGACATTCCAGCGAGCTTCCCCGACCCGGAGCAGCGCGAGTTCCTGCGCTTCCGCCGTGGTCAGCTGACGGCTGATCCAGCGCGCTATCCGTGGTCGCTTCGCGCGATCGTGCTGCGCTCCGAGCGCCGCATGGTCGGGTACGTGAATTTCCACGGCGCGCCCGGCGTGAACGACACGAACACGGGTCGGGCGGTGGAGCTCGGATGGACCGTCTTCCCGACGGACCAGAAGCGCGGGTACGCGACCGAGACGGCGATCGCGCTCATGGCCTGGGCCACCGAGGAACACGGCATCAGCCATTTCATCTCGAGCACCACGCCGGATAACGCGGCGTCACTGCGTGTCCATGAAAAGCTGGGGTTCGCCCGGACGGGCGAATTCATCGATGGAGAAGTGATCTTCGACCTCCGGCGGTAGCCAGAGGGAGCGCCTCCTAGAAGTGGGCGCTCGCGCTTGCTGCCAGGACGACACCCAGCGCGGCGAGGGTGGCGGCGTAGAGGAGGAGGCGACCCAGGCTCATCACTCCTCAAACGTGCCACACCCGGCATTGGTTACGCGACATACTCCGAGGCGCTGAGTCGTACGGGCTGGCTATGAGTTACGTCGGGACCGCTTACAGGTTGGCGAGGATCCCCTTCGCATTCCCGCTGACGATGGCTTCCTTGTGCGCCTTGGGGATGTCCAGCGACTCGACGCTGGACACGCTCCGCTCGATCGACCCGAGCAGATGCGGGTAGTCGGACCCCATCACCAGGTGGTCCGCGCCGACCTGCTTGAGCGCGAGCTCGAGCGACGGCGCGCTGAACGAGACCGTGTCGTAGTAGAGGCGGCGCAGGTACACGGATGGCAGCTCGTCGATCTTGGTGCGGCACTCGGCGAAGTCGCGCCAGCCGTTGTCCAACCGCTCGAAGAGATACGGCACCGCGCCACCGAGATGACCGAGGATCCAGCGGATGTGCGGCAGCTCCTTGAAGACGCCGTCGTAGCAGAGCCGCGCGACCGCGAGCGTGGTGTCGAACGGGAAGCCGATGATCGGCCCGAGCACGTACTCGGCGAAGTCGCCGGCGTTCGCCGGGATCATCGGATGGATGAAGACGCACACCGAACGTCGATCGCACTCCTGAAAGAATGGCCGGTAGCGCGCGTCGGTGAGCGGGCGGCCGTTGATGTTCGACAGGACGACGACGCCCTGCAGCTTGAGGACGTCAAGCGCGCGCTCCAGCTCGAGTGCAGCCGCGTCGGGATCGTCCATCGGGATCGATGCAAATCCTTTGAAGCGCGTGGGATGCTCGGCGATCAGGTCGGCGTACACGTCGTGCGCGAGGCGCGCCACCTCGGCCTGACGCTCCGGCGCGGCGAAGTAGACGTTGGGGGTCGACAGGCTGAGGACCTCGACGTCGATGCCGA
>JANMWW010000281.1:0-7707 GCA_031394155.1 Chloroflexota bacterium
ACGCGGTCGCGGCGCGACGATCTTCGTCTCATCACACGTCCTCTCCGAGGTCGAGCAGATCTGCGACCGCGTCGGCATCGTGCGGGAAGGACGTCTCGTGACCATCGGCCCGATCGATCAGCTGATCGGCGCGAAGGCGCACCGCCTCGAGATCGAGCTCGCGGACGCCGCCGGCGCGGCCGCGGTATCGCGCCTGCCCGGCCTCGAGCAAGTGAAGGTCGAGGGAGCGCACGTCAGCGGGATGTACCGCGGCAGCTTCGATCCGCTCCTCGCGTCGCTCGCCGGCCGGCACGTCGTGAGCCTGGTCTCACGCGAACCATCGCTCGAAGAGATCTTCCTGAGCTACTACCAGTGAGTCTCTTCCTGCTCGCGCTGCGATCGCACCGCACGGGCGCGATCGTGATGGCCGCCATCTCCGGCCTCGCGGGCCTGCTCAACGGTGTGGGCTTCATCCAGCTGGCCGGCACGTCGCCCGCGGAACGGCATGCCTTCGCCGCGCAGATGGAGGTGCTCGGCAGGCAGCTCTCCTATCTCCTGCCCGCGCCGATCCAGCTCGACACCGTCGGCGGCTACCTCACCTGGCGCAGCTTCAGCACGGTCGCGTTCGTGTACGCGATCTGGGCGCTGCTCGCCGGAACCGGTGCGGCGCGCGGCGATGAGGAGCGCGGCCTCACTGAGAGCTGGCTTGCTGCGGGCATCTCCCGGCTCCGGCTTCTGCTCACCCGCAGCGCGGGCTTCGCGCTCGCCTGCGCGGTCTCGATCCTCGCTGGAACGCTCGTGACGTATGCGGGGACCGCGCTGGTCGGCGAGCCGCTCGAGATGGGCGCGGTCCTGCTCGAAGTCGTTCTCACCTTTGCGCTCGCGCTGGTCGGCTTCGGGATCGGCGTCGCAGTGTCGCAGCTCGTCATCACGCGCCGCTCCGCCTCGTCGCTGGGCGCGGTCGTCCTCGTCGGTACCTACGTGCTCAATTCCCTGGCGCGGTCGGGGGTCGACGTGGGCGCGCTTGCGGCCGTCTCGCCCTTTTACCTCTTCGACCGAAGCACGCCGCTGGTCACCGGCGGTACGTTCAACGTCGCCGCCACGGCGGCGCTCGTCAGCGTCGCTGCGATCCTCGTCGCGCTTGCGGCGATCGCGTTCGTGCGGCGGGACATCGGCGGATCGCTCGTGCGTCTTCAGGCGGAGCGCACGCAGTCGACGCAGCGACCATCTCGCGATCCCCTGCTTCGACTGCCGGTCCTCGCCGCGGTGGATCAGCAGCGCTGGTGGATCGGCGGCTGGGCGGTGGGGATCAGCGCGCTCGCATACCTGCTCACGTCGCTCGCGCGCACGATCGTCGACAGCATGAATGCCATCCCGTCGATGCGCGTGTACATGGAGCGGCTCGGCGTGAATGCGTACTCGGACTTCATCGGCGCGATCTGGTTCGGCACCGCCTTGCTGATCATCACGATCCTCGTCGTCGTGCAGGTCGCCGCCTGGGCGGCCGACGACGCCGATGGGCGGCTCGAGAGCATGCTTGCGGCGGGTGCGTCGAGGACGCGCGTCGTCCTCGAGCGCATCGCGTCGCTGCTCGTCGCGGTAGCCATCGTCGCGGGCGTGAGTTCGTTGGTGGTCGCGCTCGCCGCAGCCTCGTTCGGCATCGCCGTGCCGGGGGACCGCCTGGCGCTCGCGACGATCCTCATGCTGCCCGCAGCTTTCGCGTTCGCCGCCATCGGCCACGTGCTCGTGGGCTGGCGTCCGCGCCTCGCGGTCCTCCTGCTCGGCGCGGTCGCCGTGTACTCGTACTTCGTCCAGCAGTTCGCGCCGATCTTCGAGACGCCGGCGTGGCTGACGAATACGTCGTTCTTCGCTCTCTACGGCACGCCTATGACGAAGGACAACTGGGGCGGGATCGCAACGCTTCTGGCGATCGGGGTCGCCGCGACCGTGGCGGCACTCGTCTCGATGCGGCGGAGGGACGTCGGCACCTAGTCCTGGCGCGGCAGCGCGAAATATGAAACGGCAGCGCCCGCGCAGTTCGCGACGATCGCGATCCCGATAGCCAGCTCGAGCGAGACCGGTGCGAGGAAACCGCCGATGACCGAGCCGATAGGGAAGCCCGCGAAGTTGAGCGCCATCGACACCGCGAAAGCGCGGCCCATCCACGCCACGTCGGTACGGCGCTGGCGGACGGTGAAGAGCGTCACGTCGAACGGGCCGGTCGCGACGCCCAGCACGATCATCACCAGCGCGATGATCAGGATGCTCCCTGACGCGAAGAGCGAGATCCCGAACGCGAGCGCCTGGGCCAGGATCGCCGCGGCGAGGAACGCGTGCTCGCGACCCCGCGTGGACACACGGCCCATCAGCAGGACGGTCGCGAATCCGGTGATGCCGAGCAGCGCGAACAGGTTCCCGACGTAGGCGGCGTCGCCGCCGAGCCGCTGGAACACCAGCACCGGGAGCACGATGAAGAAGATCCCCCACCCGATGTTCGCCAGAGAGACGCCGACCGCGAGCGCGCGCAGAGACCGATGGCGCACGACATAGAGCAGGCCCTGCCACGCGTCCGAAAGCAGCTGGCCCGATTCCGTCCGCGGCGATGGATCGTGGAGACCGAGCGCGACGATCGCGGCGCAGGCTGAGATCAGTGCCGTCACCAGAAGCGCGGCCGGCGCACCGAAGAACGCCACGAGCGCGCCCGCGAGCGCAGGGCCGAACACGCTCGAGATCACGTAGCCGTTGCTGTCGAGCGCGTTCGCGCGCTCCCACAGGTGCTGCGGGACGAGGATCGGGAAGAGCGTTCGCACGCCGGTGTGAGACAGGGGGAAGGTCAGCGCGGTGATGGTGACGATGAGCAGAAGTAATGGAACTGGAAGAGCCTCGGCGAGAGCCAGCCCGGCGATGAGCGACAACGACAGGGCAGTGACGGTGTAATCGAGCACGACCAGGCGCGTGCGGCCGTGCCGGTCGAGCAGCGCGCCTGCGATCGGGCTCGCGACAAGGCCTGGCGCGACCGCGAGGAAGGTGGCCGCGCCGGCGACTGCCGGTGAGCCGTACCGCTCGAGCGCGAAGAGCACGATGATCAGCGACGTCATCTGCCCGGCGATCCGAGCGAGGACCATGCTCCCAATGAGCCTTGGCACGCCGGGGAGCGCGAAGAGCGCGCGATAGCTCGGCTGGATCTGCTCGTTCACGGTGAAACGAGGCTACCGGGCGTGCGCCCCCGATGCAGATGACCGTCGCGGGGCATGACACAGCGCCGACGCGATACCCTGCCCGCGATGCCGGTCGATCTTGCTCGCGGGCGCGGCTGGGAACCGCCGCAGGGATGGCGGCGCGTGAGCGTCATCGACTCGCACGCCGCGGGCGAGCCGCTCCGTGTCGTGACTGGCGGCATCGATCCGATCCCCGGCGCGACGATCGTCGCGAAGCGCACATACGCGCGCGAGCACCTCGATGGCGTGCGCCGCAGTCTCATGTTCGAGCCGCGCGGCCACGCCGACATGTACGGCGCGATCGTCACGAAGCCGGTGACTCCCGACGGAGATTGCGGCGTCCTGTTCATGCACAACGAGGGCTGGAGCACGATGTGCGGCCACGGGATCATCGCGCTCACCACCGTCGCGATCGAGACGGGGATGCTGCCGTGGAAGGACGCCGTGCTCATCGATGCGCCGGCGGGACGGATCACGGCCCGACCGCGGCGTGACGGCGTGCACGTGGCGAGCGTCGCGTTCGAGAACGTACCGTCGTTCGTGATCTCGCTCGACGACGAGGTCGACGTCCCCGGCCTCGGCCGCATCCGCTACGACCTGGCTTTCGGCGGAGCCTTCTACGCCTACGTCGACGTGGCGCAACTGGATCTCGACCTCTCGGCGCAGGACTACAGGCGGATCATCGACGTGGGCTGGCGGATCAAGAAGGCAGTCATGGCGGCGCGTCCGATCGCTCATCCCTTCGAACCGGAGCTCTCATTCCTGTACGGCACGATCATCGGCGGTCCGGCGAAGGATCCTGGAGGCCACGCGCGCAACGTCTGCGTCTTCGCGGACGGCGAGGTCGACCGATCCCCAACTGGCACTGGGGTGTCTGGGAGAGTGGCGATCCAACATGCGCGAGGTGAGCTGAAGATAGGAGAGCGCTTCGTCGTCGAGAGCATCATCGGCACGAGGTTCACGGGCCGGCTACTCCGCGAGACGAAGTTCGGGCCATACACGGCTGTCGTGCCGGAGGTCGAGGGCAGCGCCTGGATCAGCGGCAGAGGCGAGCTGTGGTTCGATCCGGCCGATCGTCTGCGTGAGGGCTTCATCCTGCGCTAGGAAGCGAGACGCCCTCTGAACTGCGACGCACGACGTGCTACTACGTGCTTCGTGGGGCGCGCCGGGAAGTTGATCGAGCGCGAGCGTAAGTACCGTCTGACCGACGCGGCCGCGCGCGCGCTCGAAGCGACCCTCCGGGAACGCGGCGCGACAGAGCATCACGAGATCCAGGAATCGATCATCTTCCGCGATTCGGACTCGCGCTTGAAAAAGGACACGCTGCTTCGCCTTCGCACCGTCGACGGTCGCCGCGAGCTCACGTTCAAGGGACCGAAGAAGATGCTGGGCCTCAATAAGTGGCGGGAGGAGCTCAACGTCGACGTCGGTGACGGACCCATCCTCGAGGTGCTCCTCGAGATGGGGTTCCGGCCGGCGGTCCGGTATCGCAAGGACAGCCGCATCTTCGATTACGACGAGGTGATCGTCTCTGTCGATCGTCTCAGCGGACTCGGCGCGTTCTGCGAGATCGAGGTCGCGGATCTGGAGCACGATCTCGACGCCGTCGCGGCAGAGCTCGGACTGGATCCCGACGAATACGAGCCGTTGTGGCTATCCGACGATGGCGGCAGAGGAAGCCAGAGAGCGGGGCTAACGCCCGGCCCGCTCAGACGGCGCGCATCTCCGGATCGATAAGCTCCTTCTCGATGCGCTCGCGGATCGCGTCACGCACTCTGACGAAGGCGGCATAGCGCTCCTTCCCGTCGCCCGTGGACTTCGAGGGGTCAGGGAACGACCAATGCATCCGCTTCCCCGCGCCGGGGAACACGGGGCATGCTTCGGCGGCGTCGTCGCACACGGTGATGACGAGGTCGAATGGCTCGGTGAGGAAACGATCGACCGTCTTCGACTCGTGCATGGCGACGTCGATCCCCTGTTCGGCCATCGCGTGGATCGCGAGGGGATGGATGCCGCGCGCCTCGGTGCCCGCGCTCAACGCCTCGAAGCGATCGCCGCCGAGCGCATTGAGAAAACCCTCGGCCATCTGCGATCGCGCTGAGTTGTGCGTGCACACGAACAGCACGCGGGTCGGCCGGCTCACTCTTCCATGTTCGTTGGCGCAGATGTTCCGGATCCGAGCGCCGCCACGCTCAGACGAAGAAGGGCGTCATCTCACGACGCGCGACGAGCTCGGCCATCTGGGCGTCGCTTGGTTTCGGACCACCGCGACTGGCGGCGGCGAGGACTTTCGGCAACAGGCCGAGATCGCCGACGGTGTTGAGGAAGAGCCCGTCGCGCGACAGGACCCAACGCACCGCGAGATCGATGTCCTCCTGGTCGGTGAGCGGCTCGTACCAGGTCGTCGGTGTCGCGGGGCGCTCTCGCTGCCACGGTCCGAGCGTGATCGCCTTGATCGTCTGAAGCGCTACACCGCGCGATTCACACAACGCGATGAGGGCCTCAGCCTCCTCGGCGTACTCGCCGCGCATCTGCGTGAAGTTGTACGGGAACAGCACGCTGTCGAACGGGAAGCGCTCGAGGCTGCGCCGATGCTGCCGCGTAACGGTGGTCCCGTGACCGGTCACACCGATGAAGCGCACCAGGCCAGCGTCACGCGCTTCCGTCGCCGCGCGCAATGCTCCGTCCTTTGAGAACGCAGTCTCCCACTCGTCCTCGGCGACGAGGTTGTGGAGCTGGATGAGATCGAGGTGATCGGTCCCAAGCCGCTGGAGCGAGAGGCGGATCTCGTCGCGCGCCTCTGCATAGGTGCGCTTGCCGGTCTTCGTCGCAAGGAAGAAGCGGTCGCGGCCGTGACGCGCGAGCCACGGTGCGATGCGCAGCTCGGCGTCGCCGTAGCTGGCCGCGGTGTCGATGTGATCGATGTCGTGCTCGAGCAACAGCTCGAACGCGCGATCGGCCTCGTCCTGCGTGACGCGTGAGAGCGCCGCGGCGCCGAAGAGCATGCGGCGGCTCTGATGACCGGTGCGGCCGAACGGCAGGCGCGGGATCACGAAATCAGTATGCGGCGGCACACATCCGCCGACGCTCTCTTCGCGTATTGCTCACTATGCGGAGGGCCCTGGCGGCGACCCTGCTCGCACTCGCGGTGAGCGCGTGCGGTTCACCCGGCGGCGGCTCAGCGCCTTCGCCCTATGGCGGCGCGGCGACCGCGGCGCCGCGGGCGTCCGATGCGACCAAGACCCCGCTCCCCAGCGGCAACACCGACGTCGACAACTACGGCTACTAGGAGCGAGGGGCACGAGCTTGCTCGTGCATCCGAGCGACGACGTGGCCGAGGCCGAAGGCCTACGGGTACTAGCCCTACCTGCCGCTTGCCATCCGGCTCAGCCGGCCGCGGTCGCCTCGGGAAGCGTGACGTTCGCGGCCATCGCCCCAGCCTCTTCGTCTACAACGGCGGGCTCGTGCGTTGCGCGCCAGTTGCGTATCTCGTGCACGCGGATGACCCCGAAGATCCCGACGACGAAGCAGACCGCGCCTGCGGCGATGAACGCCGCATGGATGCCGAGCGGCGTGCCGATGGCGCCGAGGACGACCTGCCCCGCGGGCGTGAGCGCGATGAACTGGAATGCGAAGAGGCTCATCACGCGGCCGCGGAATTCCTCTGAGATCACGCCGTGCAGCATGCTGTTCGCGAGGCCGGCCATCATCGTCCCGCCCAGGCCCGCCGCGAACGCGGTGAGGAGCGCGAAGGAAGGCCGGATCGACAGCGCGAAGAACACGATCGCGAGACCGTTGAAGATCGTTGAGCCGGCGTAGATCCAGCCGATGCGGCGCGAGCCCGAGAAGCGGATGAGCATGAACGAGCCGACCAGCGCGCCAAGGCCGGTGGCCGACAACAGGAGCGACAGCCAGCTGAAGCCCTGGTACATCTCATCACCCGCGACCGCCGGCAAGAGCCCGCTGAACGAGCCGCTGGCGAAGAGCGAAGTCGCCGTCAGCGCGAGCAGCCATTTCGCGCGCGAGTGATCGCGCAGGTAATGGAAGCCGGCACCGACGCTCCCAAGGACCGAATGCGTCTGTCTCGCGGTCGGCGGGACCGGCTTCATGAGGAGGAGCGCGAGAAGGATCACGACGAACGACGCGGCGTTGATGATCAGGAGCCCGGCGATCCCCAGCGGGAAGTAGAGGACGCCCGCGAGCAGCGGGCCGATGACCTGGGCGCCGTTGAAAGCCGCTGATTGGAGCCCGATAGCGCTCGGCATCACTGACGCGGGGACGAGTCGCGGGATCATCGAATGGCGGCCGGGCGCGTCGAACGCGAAGGCCGCGGACTGGATCGCGGCGGCGAGCATTACATCAAGGAGCGTGACGATGCCCGCGAGCGTCACGAGGGCGAGCAGCGACGCGTTGACCGACATGATCCCCTGCGTCAGGAGCAGCATGCGCCGGCGGTCGGAGCGATCCGCGACCGCGCCTGCGATCAGCGTGAGTGCGAGGCCTGGGATCG
>JANMWW010000282.1:0-8401 GCA_031394155.1 Chloroflexota bacterium
AAGCGCGACCGGCCGCTGCTGCGCTCGCACTGGTCGTCTGTCACGCACACCGATGACGGGAGCCTGGACGAGCTGAGGTCGCGCATCGCAGGCTTTACCCAGGCCGGACTCGATCGTTTCATCATCGCGTTCCCGCGCGAATCTGCGACCGAGATGATCAGGCGCATTCCCGTCTGACCCGTGAGAGACTTGAAGTCTTGGAAACCCCCGACGCCGCCGTGCGCACCGAGCCCATAGACGAATCGCCCTTCTCATGGCGCGCGTTCCTGGAGATCATCCAAGCGCTCGCCCTCGCGGTCGTCATCTCGGTCGTGCTCAACCTCTTCGTCGTGCAGGTCACCGAGGTCCGGCAGCGCAGCATGGAGCTCACGCTCTTACAGGGCGATCGCGTCCTCGTCAGCAAGGTCGACTACCGCTTCGGCGGTCCGAAGCCCGGCGACATCGTCGTCTTCAATCCGACGACCGACGTCCAGATCCCGTACGTGAAGCGCGTCGTCGCCATCGGGGGCGAGACCGTGGACCTGCGCGCGGGCCGGCTGTTCGTGAACGGGCAGCCACGCGACTTCGTCGGCGCGCATGGCGCGTCGATCGCGCAGAGCCCGGATGTCCACTATCCGCTGGTCGTACCGGCCGGGCAGTTCTGGGCGATGGGCGACAACCGCGAAGCGTCCTCGGACTCGCGCAGCTTCGGTGCGCAGCCGAACGATCGCATCATCGGCAAGGTGATCCTGCGGTTCTGGCCGCTGGATCGGCTCGTCTTCTTCGACTGGTGATCGCCGTCAGGCGATAAGGCTGCCGAGCTCCGCGTCCGCATCGGGCTCCAGGAGGACGACCTTGCCGTCCTTTTCGACAGCGCCGAGCGTGAGCACCTCGGAATCGAACGTGGCGATGCGCCGCGGCGGGAAGTTGGTGACGCACACGACGAGACGCCCGAGCAGATCGCTCTTCTCATACCAAGGCCGCACCGCGGCGGACGACCGTCGCATTCCGAACGGACCGAAATCGATCGTCAGCTTGTAGCTGGGATTGCGTGCCTCGGGGAAGTCATCGACCACGGTCACGCGGCCAACGCGCATTTCGATCTTCTTGAAGTCATCGATGGTCGCCTGCACGTCCGTATCATCGATCTCATGGCCGACGTATTCCACCGCGCCACTGACTGGGAGATCGTCCCCGGCCGCCGGGTGTTCAAGGTGACCTGGGACGACGGCGCGGTCAGCGAGTACGAGTGGGAGCCGATGCGGCGCGCCTGCCCGTGCGCGTATTGTTCGGGCGAAGGTCAGTTCGCCGGAAACGTGAACGCAAGCACGACGTTCAACGAGACCCAGACGACGTTGAAGGAAGTATTCCCGGTAGGGCGCTACGGCCTCACGCCGGGCTGGGCCGATGGCCACGACACAGGGATCTACACGTTCAAGCTGCTGCGCAGAGCCGCCGGACTCGGTTAGGGAGGATCACGATGAAGTTCTTCAAGGCAAAGCAGGACCTCCCGCCGGGGACCGCCGAGCGCGTGCCGCCGGGCCAGTACCTCACCGAGAAGTGGCCGGTCCTCCACTACGGCACCGTGCCGCGCTTTGAGCCGAAGACCTGGGACTTCCGCGTGTTCGGCAAAGTCGAGAACGAGATCAAGATGAACTGGGAAGAGTTCCAGAAGCTCGATCAAACGCTCGTGCAGGCAGACATGCACTGCGTCACGACATGGTCACGGCTCGATCAAAAGTGGGAAGGCATTCCGTTCTCCAAGATCGTCGAGCTCGCGAAGCCGACGAGCGACGCGCACTTCGTGATCGCGCACAGCGAGTACGGCTTCACCGCGAACACCCCGATCGAGTTCTGCCTGCGCGACGACTGCCTCATCGCGCTACGTGCGAACGGCGAGCCCCTCACGCCGGAGCACGGCTCCCCCATCCGCCTCGTGGTTCCGCGCCTGTACGCATGGAAGAGCGCGAAGTGGTTGCGCGGCATCGAGTTCTCCGAGTACGACAAGCCCGGATTTTGGGAGAGGAACGGGTACAACAACCGTGGCGATCCCTGGAAAGAAGAGCGCTACTGGGGAGATGGCGACTAGGGTCGCAACGTCTACTTCGCGATGACCGAGCGCACCGCTCCGTCGATCGCGCTCACGCGGACCTCTATGTCCCCGGCCGGCGCGAGCTTCTGCGAGGCCGTGATCACCCACTCGTCGCTCTCGAGACGCACGCCGCCAGCGACGTTGTACGCAGCCGGCTCGCTGTTCCCGCTTGGGATGAAGCGCGCGCGGACCCATGACGCGAACCGCGCGTCGTCGAGCGCGGCGTCGAACGCGCTGGGTGCCGACACTTTCGTCGCCGCGCCGCCGGTCAGCGGAAGCGTGACCGAGGTACCGACACTCCGTCCGACCATCGCCTTCGCATCGTCCATGTCGAGCGATGCCGCGATGACGACATCGCCGCTCGGCGCGGGCGCACCAGCGATGAGGCCGTCCCACACGAAGCGCGAGATCAACTTGCCGTGCGGCGCGAGCTCGTTCACCCGGACGTCCGCCGTGCAGATCTGCCCGCCGCTCGCGCGCTTCTGCCACGCGGCCTCGTCGAGCATCGGGACGTAGCCCTGTGCGTAGACCGTGACGAGCCGCTTCTTCAGCTCGGCGAAGGGGTAATCCCAGTTGCGGCCGTTGTCGGCAAGCACGGACACGGTGGCGGTCGCGCGGCCCGGGACGTTGCATCCACCCCCCACCCAGCGGATCGGCTCGTTGTTCGTGTTCTCGATCGTGATCGTTGCCCATAGCTCTTTCCCCGGCGTGAGTGATGCGCGGTCGACATCGAGACGCAGCTTGACGCCGACGTTCTCGCTGGTCGCGGTCAACGCAATCGGCGCCAGTGTGCCGGGCGCGAGCGCCCGCGAGCCGCAGGCCACGGCGAGCACGGTGAGCAGGATGGCGAGAGAGCGCACGTCGGTGTAACGCGGGAGAGCGGTGAAGGTTCCGCGAGGAAGCCGTCTATCCGACCGTGGACTCGGGCGCTTCTCCTGCACCACCGTGGTGTGCCTTCGTGAACTTGATGATCTGCGTTTGATCGAGCGTCGGAAGCCGCAGGATCCAGTTCCACGCGGTCATGATGACCTTCGATTCCTTCGGCATGTCGGGCCACGGCTCGAGCACGATCTTCCCGTACCCGGCGGTGTTGATCTGCCGCACCACGCCGCGCATCAACGTCACGTCGTCGCTCGATAGGTTCGACGCGTAGAGGATCACGATCCCGCCGTGCTCGAGGTTGTGCACCGTCACTTCCCACGGAAGCCACGACGTCTTCACACCCCACGGCGTGGGCGCCTGCGGCGCCGCCCAGTGCTGGCCCGAGGTCGGTGGGAGCGAGGGATAGCTCACCGCTTGCGCCGCGGGTACGTGCGCGTTGCCGAGGTTCTCCATGTGCGTGCCGATCGTCTGCCCGGCGACGTCGTACGCGGTCGCGTTCGGATCGATGCCCGATGCGACCGGCGGCTCGAAGACCCCGGCGGCGCGGCCAATGAGGATCAGCGCGACGGCGAGCACCACGACCCCGAGCACGATCCACAGCTGGCTGATGCCGCCGCGGCGTGGCTTGGACCCACCCCCGCTGCCAGCACGCCGCTGTTCTTGACGTCGCTGCTGTTCGCGCCGCTCGCGGCGCGATGTCACGGTCATCTGTCTTCAAGAATACCCACATAAACTGAGTCGTGTGACAGTCCGTGTTCGCTTCGCGCCATCTCCCACCGGCTCCCTGCACATCGGGAGCGTGCGCACGACGCTTTACAACTACTTCTTCGCTCGACAGCAAAAGGGCGCCCTGATCCTGCGCATCGAGGACACCGATCAGGATCGGCTCGTCGCCGGCGCAGTCGACTCGATCTACGACGGCCTCAAATGGATGGGCGTCGCGTGGGACGAAGGTCCGCGGGAAGGCGGCCGGCATGCGCCATACATCCAGTCGGAGCGCCTCCCGCGCTATCAGAAGGCCGCGCAGGAGCTGGTCGACAAGGGCGCGGCGTACTTCTGCTTTTGCTCGAAGGAGCGGCTCGCCGCCCTACGCGCGCAACAGGCCGCGAACAAGCAGATCACGCGCTACGACCGTCACTGCCGCAACATCGATCCGAAGGAGGCGGCCGAGCGGGCGAGGACCGAACCGCACGTCGTTCGCCTCAAGGTCCCCGACGACGGTGCGATCGCGGTCGACGATCTGGTCTTTGGACGCGTCGAGTGGCCGATCAGCACGATCGAGGACCAGGTCGTCCTGAAGTCCGACGGCTTCCCCACGTATCACCTCGCGGTCGTCGTCGACGATCACGACATGGAGATCACGCACATCTTCCGCGGCGAAGACTGGCTGCCCTCGACGCCGAAGCACCTGCTCATCTATCGCGCGTTCGGCTGGGCGGTACCGCCGATCGCGCACTTTCCGAACGTGCTCGGCGCCGACGGCAAGAAGCTCGCAAAGCGTCACGGGGCGACGAAGGTCGAGCAGTTCCGCGCTGACGGCTACCTGCCCGAGGCGATGGTCAACTACCTCGCGCTGATCGGCTGGTCTCCGGGTACCGAGGAAGAGGTCTTCACGATGGACGACCTCATCGCGAATTGGCGTATCGACCAGGTCCAGAAGGCCGGCGGCAAGTGGGATCGCGGCCGGCTCGATTGGTTCAACGGCCTCTGGATCCGGAAGCTCTCGGACGACGACCTCATCGCACGACTCGATCCGTTCCTCCCGGCGGAGTGGGAGCGCACGGTCATCCAGCATGCGCTCCCGATCATGCGTGAGCGCATGCGCACTCTGGTCGAGGGCCGCGAGCTGGTGCGCTTCCTATTCACCGACGAATTCACGTACGACCCGGCGGCGCTCGTGCCGAAGAAGCAGGAGCGCGGCGGCGCTGCACGCGCGCTCGAACGCGCGACCGCCGCACTGCGAGAGACGACTCCATTCGCGAAGCCCGAGATCGAGGCGGCACTCCGCACGGTCGCCGAGGATCTCGGATGGCACATCAAAGACGTCTCGCACGTCGTGCGCGCGGGCACCATGGGCAGCCCTGTCGGTTTGCCGCTCTTCGAGTCACTCGAGCTGCTCGGTAAGGAGCGCGCGCTCGCGCGCCTGGAGCGCGCCGCGCAGACCCTGGGGGAGGGACCAACGAATGCCTAACCTCGCGCGTCGCGTCGGTCTCGGTTTGGCGGCGCGGGGCTCCGTCTCTGACACGGTCGAATGGGCGCGGCGCGCGCGCGATGAAGGGCTCGAGTCGGTCTGGTTCCACGACTCGTACTTCGAGCGCGACGCGGTCACGTACGCGACAGCGGTGGCGGCACAGGTGGAGGAGATCAAGATCGGCCTGGGCGCGCTCAACCCGTTCACGCGGCATCCCGTGCTCATCGCAATGACCATCAGCGCGCTCGACGAGATCGCGCCTGAGCGCATCATCCTCGGGCTCGGGTCAGCGTTGCCGCTCCGCCTCGGACAGATGGGCGTCCCCTACGCGCCGGATGAGGCGGCGGAGCGTGTGTCGACCGCGATCGACACGCTGCACACACTGTGGAAGGGCGAGCGCATGGCGTCCGGTAAGCCCGGCCTGCCACCGCTGGTGCCGCAGTTCCCGCCGGTGCACCGGGTGCCGATCTATATCGCCGGGTACCGCTCGCCGATGATGGTCGTGGCGGGTCAGAAGGGCGACGGCTACCTCGCGCGCCCCGCCGAATCGCTCCCCGGTCTTCGCAAGCTGCTGCGCGTGATGGGTCGCGCCGCGAAAGAAGCGGGTCGCGACCCGAATGACATCGACGTCGCTGGCTACCTGCTCACGCTCGTCGCCGACACGCGTCGCGAGGCGATCAATCGCGCGAAGCGCGAGCCATTCGTGATCTACATGATGTCGATCCTCTCGGATGTCACGTTGAAGCGGGCGGGCTTCGATCCAGCGCTGCGCGATCAGATCGCGGCCGCCTGGCGCAAGGAGGACTTCACCACCGCCGGCTCGCTCATCCCCGACGAGCTGCTCGACGCGTTCATCCTCTGCGGCACGCGTCGCGAGGTCGCCGATCGTGCCTGGGAGTACCACGAGGCGGGCATGGATCTGCCGCTTCTCCAACCGGTCGTGCAGGACGAGGAGCAGACCGCCGCGGTGATGGATGCGGCCGTCACCTATGGCACCGCCGAAGCGGGAGCTGTCGGCACGCGCGCATCGCTCGACGCCCAGCGCAAAGGCTCGGCGGCCGGCATCGCCGACCATGTCGGCGCGTACTGGGAGATCGTCCGGCCGTTCTCGTTCACCGCGTCGACGGTCCCGGTCGCGGTCGGCGGCGCGCTGGCTGCGGTGCTCGGCCTGTTCGACTGGACGCTCTTCCTCGTGTCGCTTGTAGCGGGCGTGCTCCTGCACGTCGGCACGAACGTCATCAACGAGGTCTACGACGTGCGCAAGGGCGTCGACACGATCGTGTCGCCGCGCGCCTCGCACGCGATCGTGAAGGGTCGCATCACGGACCGCGAGGCCTATGTCCTCGGCGTGTTCGCGTTCGCCCTGGCCTTCGTGCTCGGCGCGTATCTCGTTTCGGTGCGCGGATGGACGATCGTCGCGCTCGGCCTCATCGGCATCCTCGCCGGTTACACCTACACCGCGCCGCCGTTCCAGTACAAGTTCAGCTCTTTCGGGATCCCGCTCGTGTTCCTCCTCATGGGTCCGCTGATGGTCGTCGGCTCGTTCTATGCGATCACCGGGACGTTCGACTGGAGCGCGGTCGCAATAAGCATTCCTGTGGGCCTGCTCGTCGCGGCGATCCTGCACGGCAATGAGTGGCGGGACATCAGCGAGGACGCGCGGGCGGGCGCGCGGACGTTCTCGGTGCGCGCCGGGCGGAACGCGGCGCACTGGCTGTACATCACGCTCGTTGTCGGCGCGTATCTCGCGCTGACCGCCGCCGTCGTCGCCGATCTGCTCCCGACCTGGACGCTGCTCGCGATGCTTTCGCTGCCGCTGCTCGTACGCCAGATCCGCTCGGCCGAGTTCGGCGCGAGCGGCCAGCAGCGCGCGATCGCGATGATCGACCTGCAGACCGCGCAGCTCCACGCCGCGTTCGGCTACCTCATGGTGCTCGGGCTCCTGGTCGCGGCGCTTGCCGCGCGGTAGCCGCTGGCTCGCCATCGTGGGACTCGCGGCCGCGTTCGCCCTGTTCGCGTTCACGTTCCGCGGACAGCGCGCGCGCTTCTGGGAGCGCATGACGCTGACCGGGTTCGTCCTCGGCGCGATGGCGCTTGCGAACGAGCCGCAGCTTCGCCGGATGCGGTGGCGCAAACGCGATCTGATGTACGGACTTGGCTCGGCCGGCGTCCTGTATGGCATCTTCCAGATCGGTGACCGGTTCGCGCGCAGCGTGATGCCGCGCGGATCGAAGGAGATCAAGGACATCTACGCGCTGCGGACACTCGCGCCGCCCGCGGAGATCGCCACGCGCCTCGCGACGGTCATCGGCCCGGCCGAGGAGCTGTTCTGGCGCGGCTTCGTGCAGCGGCGTGCGGGTGGCCTGGCGGCGGCCGCAGCCTATGGCGGCGCGCACCTCGTGACCGGTAATACGACGCTCGTCGGTGCAGCCGCGATCGCGGGAATCTACTGGGGTTTGCTGCGCGCGCTGGGAATGAGCATGCCGGCGCTCATCACAAGCCACATCGCCTGGGACATCTGGATCTTCCTCCTGGCTCCGACGGAGGGAGCCCAGGAGGATCCAGACCTGAGACCGCGACGCTAACTAGAGCGGTTGCGGACGTGCTCGGGGGCGGCGCGCTTCGCGCAGCACGCGCAGTGCGGGTCCGGCCACACGAGCCAGACCACGAGCGCGAGCCAACCGGCGAAGAGACCGACGCTGAAAGCCAGATCGGGTGTGATCGACATGGCTAGGGGTCATGGCAAGCGGCGCGCCACAGCGGCAGCTTGCTTGGACGCTCGGTCTAGGCGCGGCCCGCTGCGGACGCTGATGCAATGGCCTGCGGCAGCGTGAACTTTCCCGAATACAGCGCGCGCCCAACGATGACGCCACGTATCCCGCGATGACGGAGCTTCGCAAGCGCGGCGATGTCATCGAGCGAACCGACCCCGCCCGAGTAGATGACGTCCCCACCGAACGCGCGCGCGACGGCCTGCAGCGAATCGAAGTCGACGCCCTGCAGCGTGCCGTCGACGGAGACATTCGTGTAGATGACGATCGGCACGCCAGCGACCGCGAGGCGGTGCATCAGGTCCACGGCCTTCAGCTCGGTCGTCTCGGTCCAGCCGTCTGTCGTGATGAAGCCATTCCGTGCGTCGACGGAGACGGCCATGCCATCAGCAAATCGATCGACCAGCCGTCCGATGAGCTCCGGCTCCTCGATCGCGGCGGTCCCGACGACGATGCGCGACGCGCCCGCCTCGGCGAACGCCTCCG
>JANMWW010000293.1:0-4067 GCA_031394155.1 Chloroflexota bacterium
CGGCAGGCGTTCGATGATGGCCTCCGAGACCTTCTGCTTGTTCTGGAACGAGCGGCCCAGGTCGCCCTGGACCGCATGGCCGAGCCAGGCGACGTACTGCAGCGGCAGCGGCTGATCGAGACCGAGGTCCGTGCGGATGGCCGCGAGCCGCGCCGGGTCGCGGTCCTCCCCCGCGAAGACCAGCACCGGATCGGCGGGCGAGAGCCGTGCGAGCGCGAAAACGCCGACAGTCACGAGGAACGCGACGGGGATCATGAGCACGAGGCGACGGAGGATGTAGGTGATCACTCCGTCGCCTCGTCTCTCATCTGCTCAAAGGGACTACTTCGCCAGCTGCGCTGTCTGGAACCGCGGGATGCGGTCCGGGTACGACTCCATTCCCGTGAGCGCCTTCACGGCGATGATCGGTGAGACACCGAAGCTGTACCAGACGCGTGCCGGGTCGTCGACGACATAGATCTGCTGGGCGTCGATGAGCATCTGCTTGCGCTTGGCGACGTCCGGCTCGATGCGCTGCGCCTTCATGAGCTCGTCGACCTTCGCGTTCGAGTAGGAGGTGTCGTTCTGCGCCCCGCCCGTCACGACGAAGTCGTAGGTGTTGCCATCAGGATCGAGGCGTCCGCTCCAGTTGATCAGGGTCATACCAAGGTGCTTGTGGGCCTGCTGGAGCGTGACGATGTCGTTGAAGAGCTGCGTCTTGATGTCGGCGGTGATGTCCGCCTTCGCCAGCTCCGCCTGGATGAGCTGCGCAAGCTGGAGGATGGCTGGGTCACCGGAGGAGACGAGCAGCTCGAATTGGAGCTTCTTGCCGGCGCCGAGCGCGTTGGCGACGAGCTTCTTCGCGCCGTCGGGGTCGGCCTTCGGCCACGGCTTGAAGTTCGCGTCGTACGCGAAGTGCGCTGGTGAAAGCGGACCCCAGCCGACGAGGCCGACGCCTGCGGCTGGTCCCTTCTGGAGGATCTCGTCGCGGTCGAGCGCCATCGCGACGGCCTTCACCAGACGGTGGTCGTTGAAGATGAAAGTCGGCGCCTCGTTCGGCACGAGGCTGTTCCACGCGAAGGAGCCGACCTCGAGGTACATGAGCGCCGGGTCGGCCTTGACCGCCGCGACATCCTTGCCGTTGATCTGGTTCAGGACCTGGGCGTTGCCGGTCCGCAGATTCGTGAGGCGGACATCGGAGTCGAGGATCGGCTTGACGATGATCTTGTCGAGGAATGGCAGCTTGTTTCCGGCCGCATCCTTGCCCCACCAATCGGGGTTCTTCTCAAGGGTGTAGTGGTCGTTCTTCACGGCCTCGGTGAGGATGAACGGACCGGTGCCGGCCTTGAACGGCTTCAGCGTGAAATCGGCGCCCATCGCGTCGACGACCTTTTGGCTCACCATCATGCCCGCGCGGTCGACGAGCGCGCCGAGGAGCGGCGCGAACGCCTGCTTCAGGTTGAACTTCACGGTGTTGGCGTCGACGACCTCGACGGTGTCGACCAGGGCGAGGTCGCCCGTGCGCGACGAGCCCTTCCCAGTCTTGTACCGCTCGATGTTCCACTTCACGGCCGCGGCGTCGAAGACGCTGCCGTCGTGGAACTTCACGCCCTGGCGAAGGTTGAAGGTGACGGTCTTTCCGTCAGCCGAGGGCGTCCACTTCTCCGCGAGCCACGGGAGGATCTCGCCCTTCGGCGAGACGCGAACGAGCGAGTCGTACATCGCGTAGTGGATGTTCCGGTCGACGAAAAGTCCGGAGAGCATCGGATCGAGGTTGCTGACATCGTTCTCGAGCGCGAAGGTGACGGTCCCGCCGTAGTTGGCCTTTGCTGCTGGGGCGGGAGCCGTCGTGCACGGTGGCGTCGCTCCTGGAGGACACGACGCGCCTGCAGTCGTCGTTGGTGCCGCGCACGCCCCGGCGATGACCGCGAGCGCTGCGAACAGGGCCACGACAGATAGACGGAATCGCCGCATGAGAGCCCCTCCCGACCTGGTGGTCTACGGGAGCATACGGCTGGGTCGGAGGGCTAGTTCAGTGTGCCAGTGCGATTAGTCGCGGTCGTCCATCACGGGCTTCTGGACCTCGTCCACCCGCTCCTCCACGACGCGCTCGCCGCCCTTGCGGCCATACGCCGGGATCAGCCCGCCGCGCGGACGTTCATCGACGACCGTGCGCTCCGTCCTGGTCTCGCGGACGGGCACCCTCTCGTCAACGACGGCCGGCGCGGGCGTGACCACTGGAGCGACCGCCGCGACGACGTGCGACGGGGCAAGCAGCCCGCCCAACCATCCGCCGAATATCGCTGCCAGGAAGCCGAGGATCGCGCCGAACGAGAGCGCGTTGCTGACGGAGTCCGAATTGATGCTCACGCCGGGGATGAGGTCCGCGAGGGAACGAACGCCCGACGCCGCGAACACGCCGCGATCGGCAAGCCCGCCGACAAGCAGGACGAGAAGAAGGACGAACAGCGAGAAGAACGCGGTCATCATCCCGTGCCAGCTGGTGCGATATCCCGCCATGCGGCCGGCCACGTAGCCGCCGAGGATGTACGAGATCAGGATCCCAAGGACCACGGGCACCGCGAGCACGAGCTGATTCGCGCCATTGGGCGCGCCGACCGCAGCCACGAGCCCCGCGACGACTGGAGCGAAGATCACCGACGCGCCGATCGTCGCGATCCAGCCACCGAGCACCGCGCCCCATGACGTGGCGGCCGGACGAACGACTACACCTTTATCAACCATGACGGTCCGTCTCCTTTCGTTGGACAACAGAGTTCGTCATTGCGTTCATGCAAGACGTGCGCCCGAGGCCGGGAAGACGGGCAGCTAAGCGAGCGCTGCTTTTTCCCCCGCGCCGCGCGCGAGCAAAGGCGCCAGCTCGAGGCGCTCCCAGGGCAGCTCGAGGTCGGGCCGGCCGAAGTGGCCGTACGACGCGGTCTGCCGGTAGATCGGACGCCGCAGCTTGAACCGCTCGATGATCGCGCCCGGTCGGAAGTCGAAGTGCTGCGCGATCAGATCTTTGATGCGCTCGTCACTCACCTGCCCCGTGCCGAAGCTCTCGACATTGAGCGAGATCGGCCTCGCGCCGCCGATCACATACGCGATCTGGATCTGCAGCCGGTCGGCGAGGCCCGCGGCGACGGCGTTCTTCGCGACGTAGCGCGCGGCGTACGCGGCCGAGCGGTCGACCTTCGTCGGATCCTTTCCGCTGAACGCGCCGCCGCCGTGCGGTGCGTAGCCACCGTAGGTGTCGACGATGATCTTGCGACCGGTGAGACCCGCATCGCCCATCGGGCCGCCGATCGTGAATGCGCCGGTGCCATTCACGATGTAGATCGTGTCCTTGTCGAGCCAGGCCTCGGGGATCGCGGCTTTCACCACGACCTCTTTGATGTCCGCTTCGATGCGATCGTGCGGTACGCCGGGATCGTGCTGCGCCGCGACCACTACGGTGTGCACGCGCTTCGGCACGCCGCGCGAGTACTCGACCGTGACCTGGGTCTTTCCGTCCGGCCGGAGGTACGGGATCGTGCCGCGCCGCCGCGCCTCAGCCAGCTCCCGCGCGAGCGCGTGCGCGAGCGTGATCGGAAGCGGCATGAGCTCGGGTGTTTCCTTCACGGCGAAGCCGAACATCATTCCCTGATCGCCCGCGCCGAGCTCGTGCGGATCCTTCCCTGCCCTGGCCTCCAGCGACTCATCCACGCCCATCGCGATCTCCCGGGACTGCTCCTTGATGGCGGTGAGGACGCCGCAGCTCTGATAGTCGAAGCCGTATTCGGCGTCGGTGTACCCGATGTCCTTCACCACACCGCGCACCATGGACGGGACATCGACCCACGCCTTCGTGGTGATCTCGCCGCAGACGATGATCGTCCCGGTGGTCGTGGCCGTTTCGCACGCAACACGCGAGTTCGGGTCCTGACGCAGGCACTCGTCGAGCATCGCGTCGGAGATCTGGTCGCAGAGCTTGTCGGGGTGCCCTTCGGTGACGGACTCGCTCGTGAAGAGCCAGCGCTCGGTCGAGGTGAAGGAATTCGTCACGTCTAGGTCCCCGCCTTCCAGGAGTTCGCGTAGAGGGTCTGTTC
>JANMWW010000391.1:0-2754 GCA_031394155.1 Chloroflexota bacterium
CGGCTCCAGCGCCTTCCAGCGCGTTGCCGATTCGGTGGCGCAAATGGTGTTCACTGACGGCCGACACACCGCGCTTTGCACCGGCTCGTTGCTGAACGACTCCGATCCATCTTTCCAGGTGCCGTGGTTCTACAGCGCCAACCATTGCTTCGAGAACGAATTCGCCCCCTACAAGACGCCTGCGCAGATGCAGGTGGTGGCGAACACGCTGGCGACGCTCTGGAGCTTCGAAGCCAATGCCTGCGTGAACGGCCGCGGCAGCGACGTGCCGCTCGCCACCTGGACGCAACTCTCCGGGGGCGCCACGCTCGCAGATCTCGAGCGCGAGGTCGCGAACGGCACGATCGATCCGCATCCGAAGTCGGGACAGCAGGAGCTTCTTGAGGCCTCAGTGAACCGCCGCATCTGGTCTACCCGTGGAGGCCGGCCAGCTCCTGGCTCGTGAGCTTCGTCGGCGGTTTGCCGAGGATGATCATCCCGAGCACCTCGTCGGTCGTGACGTCGTTCTTGTTCACCGTGCCGACGAGCCTGCCGTGATACATGACGCTGATCCGCTCCGAGAGATCGAAGACATCGTGGATGTCGTGCGAAACCAGGAAGATGCCGATCCCCTCGCTCTTGAGCTGCCGCACGAGGTTGTGCACCTGCGACGTCTCGGCAGGACCGAGGGCCGCGGTCGGCTCGTCCATGATCAGCGCCTTCGCGTTGAACTGGATCGCGCGCGCGATCGCGACCGCTTGTCGCTGACCGCCTGACAGACGGAGCACCGGTGTCTTGAAGTTCTTGAAATTCGGATTGAGCCGCCCGATGACCTTGCGCGTCTCCGATTCCATGGCCGAGTCGTTGAGCGACCCCCCACCCATGATCTCGCGACCGAGGAAACAGTTCGCGGGCGCATCGAGGTTGTCGGCGAGCGCCAGGGTCTGATAGATGGTCTCGATACCGAGCGCCTTCGCGTCGCGTGGGTTGGCGATCGTCACAGGCTGGCCGTTCACGAGGATCTGTCCGGCATCAGGCGGGCGTGCGCCCGAGAGCGTACGCATGAGCGTCGTCTTGCCCGCACCGTTGCCACCGACGACGCCGACCACCTCGCCCGGATAAAGATCCATGCTCACGCCCTCGACGGCGCGCACGCCACCGAACGAGACGCGGATGTTCCGCAGCTCGACCAGCGGCACACGTTGCGTGGACGGAGCCGGCGTTCCCGCGTGCTGGCTCACCGCCATCGCTCGGTCACCTCGACCTTCTACGCACGAGAGTATCGAGTCCCACCGCGACCACGAGCACGACCCCGACCACGATGTCCTGCGTCGGAGAGTCGACCAACAGAAGGACCATCCCTGAGCGGAGCGACTGCATCACCACCGCGCCGAGGATCGCCCCTGGGACCGTGCCGATCCCACCCGAGAACGAGGTGCCGCCGATAACGGCGGCCGAGATCACATCGAGCTCGTTCTGGATGCCCAGGTTCGTGACCGCGGCATTCAGGCGCGCGGTCTGCACCGCCGCGCTGATCGCGGCGAGGCTGCCCATGAGGGCGAACGTGAGCATGATCGTACGGCGCACATTGATACCTGCGAGGGCCGCGGCGTCGGGGTTGCCGCCGATCGCGTAGACGTACCGCCCAAAGCGGCGTCGCGTCGCGAGGAATGTCACCACGAGCGTCACGATCAGCATGATCATCACCGGGAACGCAACGCCGGTCGGTATGAAGAGGCCACCTGGAGGCGCGGTGATCCCGTGCTCCTCGGCGTACGCGATGGCGACGTTGACCGGCAATGGGTAGTTGTTCGCGACCAAGACGACCCCGAGCACGATGCCGCACGAGACCGCGCCGACCAGACCTTCGGCCCACAGAGGACGCACCGGGAATCCATATTTGCGGCGCCGACGGCGCGAGCTGATCTGCAGGTACACGATCGCGACGGACAACACGATGCCGAGGATCCAGCTCGGCCACTCGCCGAGCGCTCCGACGCGCGTGCCGACCGTTCCGCCGCCGAGCATCTGGAACGTCGACTCCATCGGCGCGATCGTCTGACCCTGGGCGTACCGGAAGATCAGACCGCGCCACACCAACAGGCCGCCGAGGGTGACGATGAAGGAGGGCACGCCGGCATACGCGACGACGAAGCCCTGCAGTCCGCCAACGAAGAACCCGAGTGCGATGCCCAGGATGAGCGTGATGATCCAGATCCAGGGCTGCTCGTGCCCGAATCCGAGCTCGTTCGGGATCCAGACGGCCTGGATCATCGCCATCGTGTAACCGAGGAAGCCGAGCATCGATCCGACCGACAGGTCGATGTTGCGCGAGACGATGATGAGGACCATCCCGGTGGCCATGATCGCGATCGATGCGCTCTGGACCGAGAGGTTCCAGAGATTGCGCGGGGAGAGGAACGTCCCGCCCGAAAGGATGTTGAAACCGACCCAGATGATGACCAGGGCGCCAAGCATGCCGAGCATGCGCGTGTCGACCTCGAGGACCCGAAGGCGGTCGGTGATCGGTGAGAATGCCGCGCTCACGGAATCGCCGAACGATCGGGCCGCTGCCGGCGTGCCTTCCGTTGTCGCGTCGCCAGGAGCCGAGACGCTCATCAGCTCGCCCCTTTGATGTCAGTGATCGCGATCCGCTGGACGCGACGCGTGGTGTTTCTGCGCCAGTAGACGGAGGCGCCCAGCCCCACAAGTTCGGGGGCAGGGCGCGCCAAAACCCGAAGTACCAGTGGTTAAAACCCAGGCGGAGAACATTCC
>JANMWW010000051.1:0-3780 GCA_031394155.1 Chloroflexota bacterium
CCCCCCCCCCCCGCGACAGGGATCCCGGTCGCTGTTACGCCGGCACAGCCTGCGGAGCCGGCAGCGCCCCGACCTGGATCAGGATCGACAACATGTCCACAACGTCCCAGTGCTCGGCCATACGACCATCTCGGATCACATGGATGTCGATCCCCCGGGCCACGATGGTCTTGCCGGTCGGGGGCACACCGAACCACTCGACGAGATGCGTCCCGCGATTCGACCACATGACCGCCACCTTGTCGCCCTCCGCGATCACGTGCTCGAGGGTGAAGTGCGGGTTGAAGGCCGTCTTGATGATGTTGACGCGCTGCTTGAGGCCTTCGAGCCCTTGCACCTGGCCAGGAAGCGGATCGTGCTCGACGTGGTCGGCCCGAGCGATCAGGTCGAGGACCTCGAGCCTGCCCTGGTTCAGAACCTCCTCGTAGTAACGTCGGATCAGCCGGCTATTTTCGTTCTCTGCCACCGTTGTTCTCCTTTTCCCTGTTCTTCTTCTTCGCCATGCGCAGTGACCTGTTGATAGAAGCTCCACATGTCGACCACGTTCCAGTGCGCGGCCATTCGCCCATCCCGCATTTGGTACATGTCGACTCCGTCGAATTCGATAGGCTTCCCGGTCGGCCGCAATCCCAGAAACTCCGCGGAGTGAACACCCTGCAGGGTCCAGCGGACGGCGACGTGGTCAGAATCGACGATCACGTCGTGCAGGACCTGCCGCGGCTTGAACGCCGCGCGGATCACGGCGATTCGGTGCTTGAGCCCGGCGCGGCCGGGGCCTTGGCCGGGCAACGCCACGTAGTCCTGATAGTCCTCGGTGGCGAGTGCGTCCAGCAGGTCAAGATCACCCTGGCCAATGACCTCGCGAAAGAACCGCAGGATCGTGGCTCGGTTTCCCTCTAGCGTCATGCCACGCATCGTCGCCTTGCGGAGGGCCGCGGACCACGAGAAGTGCTCACCGACTCGCTCACCGACCTCGGTCGGCACCGACCAGGTGAAACGGGAACCTAGGATGCTGCCATGCATGGTGAGGGTCGCGATGGACTCGCTGCCGCGCTCAAACGGTTCCGGGTCGCGGCGGGACTGAGCCAGGAAGAGCTCGCCGGACGCGCTGGCATCAGCGCGCGGACTGTCAGCGATGTCGAACGAGGGCTCCGGTCGACGGTCTACCCCGACACCGCTCGGCGTCTTGTACAAGCATTGGACCTGCGCGACGAGCAACGGCGGCAATTCGAATCGATACTCCGCGCGCGCGAGAGTCAGGATCATCCGGCGCGCCCGGGCAGAGCTCTGCCGATCGTTCCCACACCCCTGCTCGGGCGTTCGAGCGAGCTCGATGCCGTCACCACCGCGATCGCCATGTCCGGCGTGCGCCTTCTCACTCTGACCGGTGCGGGCGGAATCGGGAAGACACGGCTCGCCCTCGAAGCGGCGAAGCGACTCGAGGAGACCTTCCCGCTTGGTGTCTTCTTCGTGCCGCTCGGCGACGTGCACGATCCCGCGCTCGTTGCGCCCGCCATCGCCAAAGCTCTCGGGGTGGTGGAAACGGGCGAAGAACTCGAGGTCGTCATCGAGCGACAGCTCGCCGGCAGCCGCGTGCTCGTGCTGCTGGACACCTTCGAGCACCTGCTCGAGGCCGCAGCGTTCGTTGCGTCGCTCCTGCGCAGCGGCCCGCAGATCACGTTCCTCGTTACGAGCCGCCGCCCGCTACACGTGCGCGGAGAATTCGAGTTTCCGGTGCCGCCACTCGAGATGCCGGGCGAGCTCGGTCCGGACCCGCTCGAGGATCTCCATCGTTGGCCGGCCACAGCACTGTTCCTCGACCGCGCGCTGGCCGTCAGCCCACACCTGAAGCTCGATAGCCGCGACGCGGCGCAGGTGCTCGACATCTGTCGCAAGCTGGACGGCCTACCTCTCGCGATCGAGCTCGCAGCGGCACGCCTGAAACATCTGCCGCTCCCCGCCCTGGCGTCCCAGCTGACGCGGCGGCTAGAGGTACTGACTGGAGGCCCAGTGGACCTTCCGCTCCGGCAGCGCGCAATGCGGGAGGCAGTGGCTTGGAGCTACGACCTGCTGACACCCGTGGCACGATCGTTGTTTCGTAGCCTTGCTGTCTTCTCCGGCGGCTGGGATCTCGCATCCGTCGCGCAGGTCTGTGGACCAAGCGATGAAGTGGGCGACGCGCTCGAGGGCCTGAGCACCCTCGTTGACCATAGCTTGGTCGTCGTCTCGGGCGATTCGGCGGAGCCTCGCTACGACATGCTCGACGTCATCCGCGAATACGCTGCCGAGCGGCTAGCCGATGCAGGCGAAACCGATATGTCCTCGCGGCGACACGCCCTCCACTACTTACGCCTCGCCGAAGAGGCCGAGCCAAACCTCGTGCGGGCCGGACAAAAGGAGTGGCTGCACCGACTGGACGTCGAGCGCGGCAATCTGCGGAACGCGATCGCCTGGGCGATCAAGCAGGGAGAGAACATCATCGCCCTCAGATTCACGGTCTCGCTGTGGCGGTATTGGCGCCACGCGGGCGAGTTCGCCGAGGGGCGGCGCTGGTCGGACGCCACGATCGACATGCGCGGCCCCGCTCCTGATTCACTCCGGGCCAAGGCGCTCTGGGGAACGGCCTTTCTCGCCTACCCGCAAGGTGATTACCAGCGCATGGCGGAGCTCGCCGCCGAAGACCTGGAGATCGCTCAGCGGAGCGAGGATCCGATGGATCTTCGAAACGCGCTGACCATCGTTGGTCAGGTGGCGATGTGTGAGGCCCGCTTCTCCGACGCGCTCGGACCGTTCAGTGAATCACTAGCGATCTCCCGACAGCTCGGACTGAGCTGGCAGCTCGGCACATCACACCTGAATTTCGGAAATGCGCTCCTCCACTCGGGGAATCTCGAGGAGGCGGATCGCATCTTCCAGAACGGACTGGGCGTTTATCGCCAGCTCGGCGACGAGACGTTCGCGGCGCGGATCACGATCGCGCTTGCGCACACCGCACTGGCGCGCGATGACGTCGGGAGAGCCGAGAGCCTCGGGCGAGAGGCGCTGACGGCGTTCGCCAAACAGCGGGAGCAGCTCGGCGTCGCCGAAGCATTCGACACGATGGCGGCGGTGGCCGCGGCGCGCGGTGAGGTGGAGCGCACGGCGAGGCTCGCCGGTGCCGCCAAGAGGATCCACGAGACGATCGCCTCGCGCCCGGCACCCTTTGAGCAGGCGATCACCCGCAGGCTCATCGAGGCCACGCGCGTCTCGACGGGCCTGGACCGCTGGCAGAGAGCATGGGATGAGGGCCACGCGTTCAGCCCGGACGCGGCTGTCGACGAGGCGCTGGGCTGACAGCAGGTCGCTACTCGCGAGACCTGGGGCGAGAGTGAAAAGACCGGGGTGCTCAGGTACCTGTCGACACTTCTGAGCGGAAGACGGGACTCTTCGACACTGGCGAGCTGACGCGCCGGACCGACCGAGACTTTCGGCAGGAAAGCGCTCGCGGCGCGCGAGATCTCACCTGGCGGCAGGAACGCTCGCGGCTCGACCCGGTGCGTGACTTTCGCGAGTCGACAAGCGCCACAACGCCTGCCCCATCCCCAGCAGCCAGATCGTGAGCACGAACGCAAAGACCGGAAAGAGCACGTTGGTCGCGATATCCGAGCGGCCGCCGAAGATCTGGATCGTCCCGACGGCGAGGGAGCCTGTGCCACCAACAAGCGCGAGTAGTGGAAGCCAGCGAGAGAAACGCGCGTCCCGTAGGAGCGCCATGCCTTGGAGGAGCGGGGCGACGCCGAG
>JANMWW010000071.1:0-5552 GCA_031394155.1 Chloroflexota bacterium
GGCTATCTCTCCAAGCGACTGGGCGCGCGAAAGGCGCTGCGCCTGATCGGGCTCGGGCGGCTGGCCGAGCTCCTCGACCTCGTCCCCGATCGCGCGCCGACGTCGCAGTCGCTCCCCGCCCGCTACGCGCCGGTCGGCCCGTCGCGCGGCACCGTCGCGCTGTTCACCGGCTGCGTCATGCGCGCCGCTTTCGCCTATACTAACGCGGCGACCGCTCGGGTCCTCTCGCGCAACGGCATCGAGGTGATCGTGCCGGAGGCCCAGACCTGTTGTGGCGCCCTCCACGCCCACGCCGGTGAGCGCGGGGACGCGCGGGTGCTGGCGAAACGCAACATCGAGGCGCTCGAGGGGCTCGCGGTCGACGCGTTCGTCGTGAACGCCGCGGGCTGCGGCGCGAATCTGAAGGAGTACGGCTGGCTGCTCCGGGTCCCGCCGGGAGCATCAAAGCGCGACACGGAATGGGCCGAGCGCGGCGAGCGATTCTCGCTTCGGGTGAAGGACGCGAGCGAGTACCTCGCGGGGGTCGGGCTCTCGGCGGCGCCGGGAGAGCTGCGCGCGACGGTCGCCTACGACGACCCCTGCCACCTCATTCACGGCCAGAAGATCGCCGCGCAGCCCCGCGCGCTCCTCGCGGCGATCCCTGGCCTGACGCTGGTACCGCTCGCCGAGGCCGACTGGTGCTGCGGCAGCGCAGGCACGTACAACGTGACGCAGCCCGAGCTTTCAAAGGCATTGCTTGACCGAAAGATGGTCAACGTCCTCGCCAGCGGAGCAGAGATGCTGATCACCGCGAACCCCGGATGCCAGATGCAGCTCGAGGCCGGCGTGCAGGCTTCCGGCGCGCGTGTCACCGTCATCCATCTCATGGACGTCCTCGATCGTGCCTACCAGGACAGGCGCACATGACCGCGTCGAAGATCCAGTTCCGGCGCAAGCTCGATCGCGCGCTTAACTCGCCTCAGCTCCGCGTCGCGCTGCAGCGCGCGATGCCGGCCCTCGGCGAGCGGCGCAACGCGCGCATCAAGGAGATCGACTGGCCCACCCTGCGCGCCGACCTCACGCGGCGCAAGCGAGCCGCCATCGACGACCAGCCCGCGCTCATCGCTCGCTTCACGGCGGAGGCCGAAGCGGTCGGCGCGAAGGTCTACCGCGCTGCCGACGCGGCTGAAGCACGCCGCGTCGTCGCGGCGATCTGCCGGGCGAAGAAGGCCAAGCTCGTCGTGAAGTCGAAGTCGATGGCGACCGAGGAGATCGAGCTCAACGCGCACCTCGAGAGCCAGGGCATCATCCCGGTCGAGACGGACCTGGGCGAATGGATCATCCAGCTCGCGCATGAACGGCCCTCGCACATCATCGCGCCGGCGATCCACAAGACACGTGAGGAGATCGCGGCCCTTTTCAGCAAGGTCGTCGGCTATCCAGTGGACAGCGACCCCGCCGTGCTGGTGAAGATCGCGCGCGAGCAGCTGCGCTCCTCGTTCCTGAAGGCGGATGTCGGCATCACCGGCGGCAATGTCCTCATCGCCGACACCGGAACGCTCGTGCTCGTCACGAACGAAGGCAACGCCGACCTTGCGACGACGCTGCCCGCGACACATATCGCGGTCGTCGGGATCGAGAAGATCGTCCCGAGCCTCGACGACGCGGTCGCGGTGCTCAAGCTGCTCGCGCGCAGCGCGACGGGCCAGAAGATCAGCACCTACACGCAGTTCATCACCGGGCCGTCGCGGACGGCGGACATCGAGCTGAAGACCGAGATCGGTGTCCACGGCCCCAAGGAGCTGCACTTCGTCCTCATCGACAACGGCCGCACGGAGATGCGCGAGGACCCCGCGTTCCGCGCGGCGCTCTCGTGCATCCGCTGCGGCGCCTGCAGCAACGTCTGTCCTTCGTATCAGGTGGTCGGTGGCCACGTGTTCGGTCATATCTACACTGGCCCGATCGGTCTGGTGGTCTCCCCCTTCCACCACGGGCTCGACAGCATCGCCTACGAGCAGAACATGTGTATGGGCTGCAACGCCTGCGACACGGTGTGCCCCGTAGAGATCCCACTCGCCGCGCTCATCAACGACACGCGCGCCCGTGCGGTCGAGCGGACCGGCACGTCACTGGTCAAGAAGGTCGCGCTATCGCAGTGGACCACGCCCGAGCGCATCGATCGCGCGACGGGGTTCATCGCCGCGGCGCAGCGGCCACTGCAACGGGGATCGCTGGTGCGCCTGCCGATGGCGGCCCTCGGACGCGAGAAGAGTCTGCCGGCGGTGGCAGAGCGGCCGCTGCACTACCGCGCGCGCGAGATCACGCTCACCAACCCCGAGAACGCGACCATGCAGATCGGACTCTTCCCATCGTGCATCGTCGACCACTTCCTGCCGAACGCGGGCTACGCCGCGGCGCGCGTGCTGCAAGCGCTCGGCGCGAATGTGCACCTGGTCGAGGGGCGCCGCTGCTGCGGGCTCCCGCATCTGAACAGCGGTGACCGCGACGACGCGCGCGCCATGGCCAAGGACGCGATCGCCGCGCTCGAGAAAGTGCAGGCCGGTCGGATCGTCGCGCCGTCCTCGTCCTGCGCGATCACGATGACCGACGACTACCTCCGTCTCTTTGCGGACGAGCCCGAATGGCGCGAGCGCGCCCGACGTCTCGGCGAGCGCATCAAGCCCTTCACCACGATCGCGCACGAGCTCTCGCGCGCGCGTGACGACGTGCGCGGCCGGCAGCTCGGTCTACGCGCGACGTATCACGACGCCTGCCAGTCGGAGAACGTCCTCGGCATCCACGACCAGCCCCGTGAGCTGCTGCGCAAGATCGCCGGCGTCGAGCTCCTCGAGATGGCCGACTCCTCCGTGTGCTGCGGCTTCGGCGGGACGTTCTCCTTCGAATATCCCGAGGTCGCGAACTTCGTCCTGGAGAAGAAGCTCGCGAACATCGCGACGACCGGCGCGGACGTCGTGATCACCGACAACCCGGGCTGCCTCACGCACCTGAAGGGCGGGCTCGATGCGCGCCGCAAGCCGACGAAGGTGCGGCACCTGGCGGAAGTGCTCTGGGAGGCTCTCGCGCCGGCGGACTGATCGCTGAGTTCTCGCTCCGGCTGACTAACCAGCGCGTTGTTTGAGAGCGGGGACCTTCGCGAGGATCACGCCAAGACCGGCGAGCACCGCGACCGCCGCCCCGCCAACGGCGATGGGCGCGCCGAAGAGGATCGCCAGCCCGCCGAGGATCGGACCGTTCAACACGCGCATGCCCTGCGTGCCGAAGGTGTACGCGCCCATCACGCGGCCGCGGAGCTCGTTCGGCGCGGACACCTGGATGGTCGTGTTCGTAAGGGCCTGCGTGAGCACCGCGCTCGCGCCAACGCCGAGCAGGAGCAGGAACGAGATCGCGTAGGACGTCGAGAAGGCGAAGAGGAGGATCGCGACCATCTCGACCATCGCCGCGACGAGAATGAAGCGCCCGGTGTGCTGCCGGTGCGCGTACGCGAGATAGATCGCCGCGCCGACCGCGCCGATGCCGCTGCCCACCAGCAAGAAGGAGTAGCCGAGCGCATCGACGTGCAGCACGTCGTACGCGAAGAGCACGAGGAACGAGTTGAAGGTGTGGCCGAGGAAGATCACCCCGAGCATCTCGGCGCCGATCAATGCGGCGATGAGCGGTCGCCCGCGCACGAACTGGAGCCCGTCACGGAGCGATCGCGCGATCGGGGCGCGCGACCGCTCGGCCAGCGGCTTCACGCGGATCACGGTGAGGAGCACGAGCAGCGGGATGAACGTCATGGCGTTCACCAGGAACCCCGTTCCCGGGCCGAACGCGACAACGATGAGCCCCGCGACGGCCGGACCGAGCACCTGCGAAAGCTGCCGCGCCGACGAGTTCAGGCTGATCGCGGACAGGAGCCGTTCGCGCCCGACGATCGCGTGGATCAGCGTCTGCTGCGCGGGATTGCCGATCGCACCGGCGAAGCCGTGCAGGAGCAGCAGGCCGAAGATCCACCAGGTCGTGACGAACCCGGCGAGCGTCGCCCACGCCACGCCGAACGCGGCGCACATGAGCAGGATCTGCGCGACGATCTGGACCTTGCGGTTGTCGTAGCGGTCCGCGAGGACACCGCCGTACAGCGAAAAGAGCGTGAACGGCAGCCAGTGCGCGAACACCATCATCCCCAGCCAGAATGGCGCGGCGGCACCGGCGAGCTGCACAACGAGCACGTTGCGGATGACGTTTTCCATCCCGTCGCCGGTGCTCGAGATCCACGAGGCGATCCAGTACCAGCGGAACGTCGGCACCTCGAGCGCCGCAAAACGCATGCGAGACGGCTGCGCGGCGACCGCGGCGATGCCCTGGTCGCTCACGGCGTCACGAACATCTGCGTGAACATGCGACCGTACGGTCCGCCGTTGATCACGCCGATGGCGATGCGCGTGAATTCAGGTCGGAGGATGTTCTCCTTGTGACCCTGGCTGTCCATGAGGCCACGATGGGCGATCGTCACTGACTGCGCGTACGCGAGGTTCTCGCCGGCGCGCGTATAGGTGATGCCCGCGGCCTTGAGCCGGTCGAAGGGCGAGCCGTTCACCGGTGACTGATGGGAGAAGTACTTGAGCTTGAACATCTCCTCCGAATGTGCGCGCGCGACGGGCAGTAAGGCGTCATCCCACGCGAGCGGCTGCAGGCCGACGTTCGCGCGCTCCTCGTTCACTAGGTCGAACATCTGCCGCTCGGCAGCAGGGTCCGGCGTGAGCTGCAGGCCATCAGGAAGCTCGAGCTTCTCGGTGTCGTTCTCTCCGAGCTTGGTGACGAACCCGGGAACCGGGTCATTGAGCTGCCCCGACAGCGACGCGAGCTGCGGCTGGATTGCGCTGACGCGCTCAATGAGAGCGCGCGCGATGCGCGACGACTCGACCGCGGCTTTGAGCTCGGTCGGGACCGGCGAGACGACGGCGGCGGCGAGCACGATGCCAATGACAAAAAGCGACCGCGCGACCGACGGAAAGATGCCGAGTGCCTTGTCGGCGCCGAGCGCCCACGTCGACGACTTGTGCACGGTCTTCACGATGGGCGCGAGCGCGAAGTAGCCTGCGAGCGAGAAGAGGCCCTCGACGAGCACGAGCACGACGATGAACGCGATCGGGCGCGCCGTTGGCGGCAGCAGCCCGAACTTCGCGATGAGGGACGCGGCTGGACCTTCGAATACGACGGCAGCCGCGAACGAGACGATCCATGTGGCCAGGCCGTATGCGGTGACAAGGAAGCCGTTCCGGTAACCGGACCACACCGCGAACCCGACGAGCGCGATGATCCCCGCGTCGACGGGGCTGAAGGGCAAATTCACTGAGGCGAATGCTAGCGGCGCAGCTCCGCGGAGCAGCTCAGTGCGGCGCTGTGAGCGGGGTCATCTCTCCGGCGGTGATCGGCACCGTGAGCCGGTTCTCTTCCGGAGGGATCGGACAGTTGTAGAACGGCGAAAGCGCGCACGAGGGGTTGTACGCGAGGTTGAAGTCGACGATGACGTCACCTCCGCCGACGCGTTCCACGGTCACATATCGGCCGAC
>JANMWW010000114.1:0-8493 GCA_031394155.1 Chloroflexota bacterium
TCGCCATCCCGACGCTGCTGGTCATCAGTTTCGTCGTGTATGCCATCCTGGCCCTCGCACCGGGCGACCCGCTCAGCCAATTCGCCAACAACCCCAACGTGCCCCCGGAAGTCCGCGAGAACATCCGCAGAAATCTCGGTCTCGACCGGCCTTGGCCGGAGCGCTACGTGAAGTGGCTTAGCGCGCTCGTCAGTGGCGATTTCGGCTATTCATACATGAGCCACCTCCCGGTCATTCGGCTCATCCAGGAGCGGCTTCCCAACACGCTCGCGGTGGTCGGCGTCGCGTACGTTCTCGGCATCGCGTTGGCGGTCCCGATCGGGATGGTCTCCGCGGTGAAGCGGTACTCGCTCTTCGACCACCTCGCAACGACCTTCGCGTTCATTGGCTTCTCGGTGCCGACCTTCTTCACGGGCTTGCTGCTGATCATCCTGTTCAGCATCAATCTGCACTGGTTCCCCTTCATCTACGACTCGACGCTGAAGATCAAGGACGTCGGGTCGTTCATCGACCAGATGAAGCAGTCGATCATGCCCATCCTGGTGCTCGCGCTGTTCGACACGGCGACGCTGGCGCGTTATATCCGGGCAGAGATGCTCGAGCACCTACCGCTCGACTATGTGCGGACCGCAAGGTCAAAGGGCTTGATGGAACGCGCGGTGGTCGTGCGCCATGTCCTCCGTAATAGCCTCATCCCCGTGGTGACCCTGGTTGCCCTTGGTGTCCCGGCGGTCTTCGCGGGCGCGATCGTCACCGAGCAGATCTTCCGTGTGCCGGGGATCGGCGAGCTCCTGATCCGCTCGATCAACGACAGCGACACGCCGGTGGTCGCGGCGATCGTGTTCCTCTTCGCGATCCTGGTCGTCCTCTTCAATCTAGTCGCCGATGTGATGTACGCGGTGCTCGATCCCAGGATCAGGTACGCATAGTGGCAACCTCCGCCGATGTCCGGAAGGTGCCCGTGGCCGCGACGGCCGACATGCTGCGTCCCCCCCGGTCGCTTTGGAAAGACGCCTGGTACCAATTCAGGCGCCACCAGCTCGCGATGGCAGGGTTGGTCACGCTCATCATCCTGATCCTCGGTACGACACTCGGACCCTTCATCTACACGACGGAGATCAATGGCATCGACTTTTCGCGCGCGATCCAGGGCCCTTCACCCGAGCATCCCTTTGGCACGGATGATCTCGGTCGCGACATGCTCGCCCGAGTGCTCTGGGGGGGCCGCGTATCGATCGCTGTGGGAATCACCGCGGTCCTCCTTGCGATCAGCCTGGGTACCGCGGTCGGCGCTTTTGCGGGTTACTTCAGCCGTCTGGACAACCCGCTCATGCGGGTGACGGACCTCTTCCTGTCGCTCCCGATCCTGCCGCTGCTGCTCATCATCATTTTCCTGTTCCGCGACACCTTGCGACGGATCTTCGGACCGGAGATCGGCATCTTTCTCATGATCGTGACGGTCATCGCGATCCTGAACTGGATGCCGGTCGCCCGGCTGGTGCGGGCGAACTTCCTCTCGCTCAAGAACAAAGAGTTCGTCGAGGCGGCGCGGTCCATTGGTGCTACACATTCCCGGATCATCCTGAAGCACATGCTTCCGAATGTGTTGAGCTCGGTGCTCGTTGCCGCGACGCTCGGTGTTGGCGGCGCGATCATCCTCGAATCGACGTTGTCG
This sequence comes from Chloroflexota bacterium, assembly GCA_031394155.1. Taxonomy (GTDB): domain Bacteria; phylum Chloroflexota; class Limnocylindria; order P2-11E; family P2-11E; genus CF-39. Next base: position 1,676 of record JANMWW010000114.1, read on the forward strand.
TTCCTGGGCCTCGGCTTCCCGTCCGATGTGCCGACCTGGGGGCGGCTGCTCTTCGACGCCCAGAATTACCTGGACCTCGCGCCGCACCTCGCGCTCTTCCCGGGTCTTGCGATCTTCCTCACCGTGCTCTCGATCAACTACATCGGCGACGGACTGCGCGACGCCCTGGACCCGCGCCGGACGATCTAAGTCCCAGCGCCTGCCCGAACGTTTACCTTTGTAGTCGGCGTGCCCGTAGGTCATCCTGCGGCCCGGGTCGAGCGAAGCAGTCAGGAGTGGGAGGAAACATGACCAAACGATTCTGGAGCGTTCCCGCACTCACGGTGATCCTTGCCCTCGTCATGGGCGCATGCAGTCAGACAACTCAGCCAGGGACCTCCGCAGCACCGGCGACCGCGACGGCTGCGGGCGGTGTCGTGACCGGCGGCACGTTCCGCTTCGGTCAGTCCGGTGACATCACCGTCCTTGATCCATGGAACGTCACCGACGGGAACTCGCTGCTCGTGACACGTCAGATCTTCGAGTCGCTCGTCGATTACGAGCCGACCGGGTTCAAGATCGTGCCGAGGCTCGCAGAGACCTGGTCGACGTCAGCCGATGGCAAGACCTGGACCTTCAACCTCCGCAAGGGCGTGAAGTTCCACGACGGCACCGACTTCAACGCGGACGCGGTCGTGCTCAACTTCAATCGCGCGATGAACACGAAGGACCCGAATCGCGGGAAGCCCATCGGTGACGAGTACGCCTACTGGGGGGACCAGTGGAACGGCTTCGACGCCGACTCGATCATCACCAAGGTCGAAGCCAAGGATGCGAATACGGTCCTGTTCACCACGAAGACCGCGTTCGGACCGTTCCTCGCGAACATGGCCATGCCGACGTTCCCGATCGTCAGCCCGAAGTCCATCAAAGACGACGTCGATGGCTGGATGACCGTCAACACCAAGGGCGCGGCCGGGACAGGTCCATTCCTGATCAAGCCGGGCGCATGGCAGAAGGGCCAGCAGATCACGCTCGAGAAGAATCCGAGCTACTGGGCAAAGGACAAGGACGGCAAAGCGCTGCCGTACCTGGATAAGGTCGTCTTCCGCTTCATCGCCGATGAGTCGGCGCGCGTCGCTGAGCTGCGGGCAGGCAGCGTCGACGCGATCCGCGACTTTTCGCCCGCGAACATCCCGACGATCAAAGCCGATCCCAATCTGCAGATCGTCGCGCGTCCGTCGTTCAACATCGCGTATCTCGGGATCAATCAGGGCGTGAAGCCGCTCGATAACCTCAATGTCCGGAAGGCGATCGCGATGGCCGTCGACAAGTCGGCGATCGTGCAGGCCCTCTACGCCGGCGAGGCCAAGGCGGCCTCACAGTTCCTCGTTCCTGGCATGCTCGGCTACGACGAGAGCGTCACCGAGTTCTACAAGTTCGATCAGGCGGGAGCGAAGAAGCTCCTTGCCGACGCGGGATTCGGCAGTGGATTCACGGTGGACCTCTGGTACATGCCGGTCTCCCGCCCGTACTACCCTGACGCGAAGAAGGTCGCCGAGGCGTTCGCCGCCGATCTCGCGAAGATCGGCATCACCGCGAACCTCAAGAGCGAGGACTGGACGCCGTATCGCAAGGATGCGCGCGAGAACAAGTTCGGGCTCTGGCTCCTCGGGTGGACCGGCGACAACGGCGACCCGGACAACTTCCTCAACGTCTTCTTCCACCCCAAGGTGGTCGATGGCAAGGACACCCCGATCGAGGCGGGCAACTGGTCGAGCCCGCCGACGTGGGACCTCCTGCGGAAGGCGCAGGTGGAGATCGACAGCGCGAAGCGCGCGGACCTCTACAAGCAGGCCTCCAAGCTCGTACAGCAAGATGTCCCGCGTATCCCGATGTTCCACGCGAACCCGCCGACCGGCACGAGCAAGAAAGTGCAGGGCTTCGTGCCACACCCGACTGGTGGCGAGGCGTTCACGCTGGTGTACCTGAGCAAGTAACTACTGTTCTGGGACCAGATGGTCCGAGTTGTCGAGCTGACGAGGGCGGCGCGCGGTGTATAGATACATCGCGCGTCGCCTTCTCGCTGTCATCCCGACGCTCTTCGGCGTGTCGATCATCGTCTTTCTTTTCCTTCGCCTGATCCCCGGCGATCCGGCCACGGCGATCCTGCGCGAGAACGCGACCGCCGAGCAGATCACCGCGCTGAACACGCGCCTCGGCCTTGGCAAGCCGCTGTACGAGCAATACATCGACTACCTCAGCAAGATCGTGCGAGGCGATCTCGGGGAGGGCTACTTCACGCGTTCGCCGGTGATCGACGACCTCGGGCGCCGCTTTCCGGCGACCGTCGAGCTCGCGCTCTCGGCGGTACTGATCGCGACCGTGCTCGGGATCGCTTTAGGTGTCGTTGCCGCGATCCGTCGCGGCTCACTGTTCGACTACGGAACGATGACTCTGAGCCTGATCGGCGTGTCGATGCCGATCTTCTGGCTCGGTCTCATGGCGATCTATCTCTTCGCGGTCGATCTCCGGTGGCTGCCGCCTTCCACGCGCGGCGAGCAACCCGAGACGCTCCGAACGGGGCTGTTCACGATCGACTATCTCCTCTCGGGCGACGTCGCCGGGTTCGTCGAGGCAGCGAAGCATCTGTTCTTACCCGCGGTCGTGCTGGCTACAGTCCCACTCGCTGTGATCGCGCGGCAGACGCGCTCGGCGATGCTCGAGGTCCTCTCCCAGGACTTCGTGCGGACCGCCTGGTCGAAGGGGCTGCGCGAGCGCGCCGTGGTGACGCGGCACGTCCTCAAGAACGCGATGCTGCCGGTGATCACCGTCGTCGGGCTGCAGGTCGGAGCGCTGCTGTCCGGCGCGGTGCTCACGGAGACGGTGTTCTCGTGGCCGGGCCTCGGGACGTTCGTCCTGGAGGCGATCGTCCAGCGCGATTACCCGGTCGTGCAGTCCATCGTGCTTGTGTTCGCACTCATCTTCGTCCTCGTGAACTTGCTGGTCGATGTCTCCTACGGTTGGCTCGACCCACGGATCCGGTATGGCTGAGCTCGCCAAGCCGGACGCGGCGGTAACGGCGCCCGCTCGCGAACAGCGTTCCCTGTGGCGGGACGTCGCTGGACGTCTTGCGAACCACACCGGAGCGCGCATCGGCCTTGTGCTCGTAGTGCTGCTGCTGATGGGTGCGGCTTTGGCCGATGTCCTCGCCACTGCCGGCCCGAACGAGACCTTCCTGCGCGAGACATTGAAGCCACCGCTGGTCGACGGTCACCTCATGGGGACGGACGATCTCGGTCGAGACGTCTTCACGCGAGTGCTCTATGGCGCGCGAACGTCGCTCCGCGTCGGCGTGGTCGCTGTCGGGATCGCGCTGATCTTCGGCTCGATCATCGGCTTCACCGCAGGGTTCTTCGGACGGTGGTGGGACTCCTTGGTGATGCGCGTCATGGACGTCGTGCTGAGCTTCCCGACGATCCTCCTGGCGATCGCGATCGTCGCGCTGCGGGGCCCAGGCATCTTCAACACGATGCTCGCAGTGGGGATCGTCGCGATCCCCGTCTACGCACGTATCTCTCGGGCCAGCGCGATCGCACTTCGGGGACACGAGTTCGTGACGGCCGCGCGCTCGGTCGGCGTTCCCGAGAGCCGCATCCTGCTGCGGCACATCGTGCCCAATGCGCTGTCGCCGATCATCGTGCAGGGAACGCTCGGGATCGCCACAGCGATCCTGAACGCGGCGGCGCTGGGCTTCCTCGGCCTCGGCGCACAGCCTCCCGACGTCGAGTGGGGCGCGATGCTCGTGGATTCGATCAAGTTCCTGTTCCGCGGCGCGTGGTGGGCGCTCACGTTCCCGGGACTCGCCATCATGATCACCGTGATCGGCTTCAACCTCATCGGTGACGGCCTGCGCGACTCTCTCGATGTGCGTCTCCGCTCCTGATCGCGCTCGGACCGCGCCTGCCGCGATCCTTCTACGCGCGTCCGACCCTCGAGGTCGCGCGTGACCTTCTCGGCAGGGTGCTCGTCTACGATTCCCCCGACGGCCGGCGCGCCGCTCGTGTCGTCGAAGTCGAGGCGTATCTCGGTCAGCGCGATCCCGCGTCGCACGCGTTCCGCGGACCGACGTCGCGCACGACCGTCATGTTCCAGCGCCCGGGGGTCGCCTACGTGTATTTCGTCTACGGCAACCATCACTGCATGAACGTCGTCGCCCATCTGCCCGGCGTCGCCGGAGCCGTGCTGCTGCGCGGCGCCGAGCCCATCGCGGGTCTGGGCGATGATCCGCGCGCGCTGGCCGGACCCGGGCGGCTCGGACGCGCCTTCGGCTTGACGGTCGAAAACACCGGAATGGACCTGGTGCGTTCGCCGCTCCATCTGCGGGCAGGGGAGCCGGTTCCGACGCGCACCGTCGCCCGCAGCCAGCGCATCGGCATCGCCGACAGCACGACCCGCCAGAAGCACTGGCGGTATTTCGTACGCGGATCGCAGGGGCTCACGCGGTGAGCGGGATCACCGAGCGATCGCTCAACACGCTCGAGCTGCCCGCGATCCGCGCCCTGCTCGCGGAGCGCTCCTCATACGTCCCCGGGCGCGAGCTCGCGGAGCACATCGCGCCGACGAGCGATCTGAAAGATGCGACACGCCTTCAGGACGAAACCGCCGCCGCACGAATGCTCGTGCGCGCGCAGCCCTCCGCGGGCATCGGCGGCGCGAAGGACATTCGCGACGCGATCCGGCGCGCCCGCCTGGGCGGTGCGCTGGACCCGGATCAGCTCCTCGGAGTGGCGGACACCATCCGCGCCGCACAGAAGCTCTTCGACGACGTGGGGCCGTACCCGCCGCTCGCGGCGCTTGCCAAGTTCGCGCGCCCACCGCGCCCGCTGGCGGAGGCGATCGAGCACGCGATCTCGGGCGCAGCCGAGGTGCTCGACCGGGCCAGCCCGCGCCTCGGCTCGCTCCGATCCGAGCTGCGCGCGGCGCAGGCGCGTCTCCAGCAACGTCTCGACGGCCTGCTCAAGGGAGACCTCGCGCGCGCACTGCAAGATCCGATCGTCACGTTGCGCGGCGGCCGCTACGTCGTACCCGTGAAGTCGGAGATGCGCAGCGCGGTAAAGGGCATCATCCACGACCAATCGGCGTCTGGCGCGACGGTCTTCATCGAGCCGCTCGAGATCCTCGAAGCCAACAACGCGCTGCGCGAGGCCGAGCTCGCCGAGCGGGCCGAAGTGCAGCGGGTCCTCGACGAGCTGTCGCGGCGCGTCGAGAAGGACGCCGATGAGCTCGAGGCGCTCGTGTCCGCGCTCGCCCGCCTCGACCTCGCCCTCACGAAGGCGCAGCTGGCGGAATTCCTCGACGCCGAGCGCCCGGTGCTCGATGGCGACGGCAGGCTCGACCTGGTCTCGGCGCGACATCCGCTCCTCGTCGCGCAGGGCGGCGATGTCGTGCCCATCGACGTGCGGCTCGGCACCGACTTCCGGGCGCTCGTGATCACCGGCCCAAATACCGGTGGCAAGACCGTCACCCTGAAGACGATCGGCCTCCTCGTCCTCATGGCCGCATGTGGTCTCCAGATCCCCGCGCAGCGCGGCAGCCGCGTACCCATTGTGAAGCGCATCTTTGCCGACATCGGTGACGAGCAATCGATCGCGCAGAGCCTCTCGACCTTCTCATCGCACATGCGCAACGTCGTCGCGACGCTGGCGGAGGCCGAGAAGGGCGACCTCGCGCTTCTCGACGAGCTCGGGGCGGGCACCGATCCGGACGAGGGCGCGGCGCTCGCTATGGCCGTGCTCGAGACCCTGCTCGCGCGCGGCGTGCTCATCGCAGCGACGACGCACTATCCCGAGCTCAAGTCATTCGCGTTGTCCACTCCGGGCGTGATGAACGCGAGCGTGGAATTCGACCCCCAGACGCTCCGGCCCGCGTATCGCGTGCACGTGGGACTGCCTGGCGCGTCGAACGCGTTCGCGATCGCAGCGCGCCTCGGCCTGGACGCAGGCGTCTTGGGCCGTGCGGAGTCACACCTGTCAGAGCTTCACAAGTCTCTCGAGAAGACGCTGCGTGAGGCCGAGCGCCACCGGACTGAGCTCGCCGGTGCCGTCGACGAGGCACGGATCGCCGCGGTGGACGCTCGCCGGGCGACGACTGATGCGGAGCGCGACGCGCTGAAGTCGCGGGACGACGCAGCGCGCGCGCTGAGCAGAGCGAAGACCGAGGCTGATGAGCTGCTGCTCCAGGCGCGGCGCGCCCTGCATCAAGCCATACAGGCGCGCGACAAGGCCGCCAAACGCAATCTCGTCGACGAAGCAAAGGAGGCCCTGGCCGACGCGGAGCGCACGCGAGACGCGACGCGCGCGGAGCCGGCGCGACCGCGCGCGACCTCGCCGATCGAGGTGGGCTCGCCCGTACTCGTGGACGGCGTCAGCGAGCCGGGCACGCTCCTCGCGATCGACGACAAGGGCATGGCCGATGTCGCAGCTGGTTCCCTTCGGCTGCGGGTCCCTGCGTCGAGCCTGCGCGAAGCGCCGGCGCGCGACACGGGACCAGCGATCCGATCGACACGCGCGACCGTTGGGGGCAGCGCGCCAAGCGTCCCGTTGCAGCTCGACCTACGCGGTGCGCGGGCTGAGGAAGCCCTTGCCGAACTCGACCGCTATCTCAACGACGCCGCGGTCGCGGGCATCGACCGCCTGCGGGTCGTCCACGGGAAGGGCACCGGTGCGCTGCGGACCGCCGTACGCGCGATGCTCTCGAGCCACCCGCTCGTGGCGGAGCAGATACCCGCCTCGCAAAGCGAAGGGGGAGAGGGCGCGACGATCGTCCGGCTCTGACGG
>JANMWW010000154.1:0-6736 GCA_031394155.1 Chloroflexota bacterium
GAACACGGGCGACGAGCCATGGGCCACCGCGGGCTCTGCTCCCGTGAACCTCACCTATCACTGGTACGACACCACCGGCGCGGCGGTCCTCTGGGACGGCGTGCGTACGCCGCTCGCGACCCCCGTCGCTCCGCAGTCGACCCTGGCCGTGGCCGCCAACGTGAAGCCGCCTGCCGCAGCTGGCACATACCAGCTCCGGCTCGCGCTGGTGAAAGAAGGCGTCGCGTGGTTCACACCGAGCGCGCCGATGCTCGTGACGGTGCAGGGTCCCGCGTACACCGCGGCGTACCAGGTCACCACTCCGCCGACCTCAGTTCCCGCCGGCGGCCTGATGACGGTCCCGCTCACCCTGATCAACACCGGCAATCAGACGTGGAACGCCGGCGGCCCCGGTCCCGTGAACCTCACGTACCACTGGTATGACGCGACCGGGAACACCACCGTCGTGTGGGACGGCATGCGCACGCCGCTCGGCGGCGATGTCGCGCCGCAGGCCACGAAGACGCTCACCGCGAACGTGACCGCGCCGGCGAACGCCGGCACGTACCAGCTGCGCTTCGCGCTGGTGAAGGAAGGCGTCGCGTGGTTCCCGCCCGGTCCGTCGCTGGCCGTGAACGCGCAGGCCGCGTTCGTCGCCGGCTTCACCGCACCGGTGCTGCCGACGTTCCTCAGCGGCACCGCGTACGCGGTCCCGATCACGGTGAAGAACATCGGCGCCGCTGCGTGGAACTTCGCCGGAGCGAATCTCATCGACGTCTCCTATCACTGGCATGACGCTGCCGGCAACACGGTCGTGTGGGACGGCGCGCGCACGTCGCTCGGGGCCGACGTCGCGCCAGGCGCGTCCTCGACCGTGAACGCGAGGATCGTCACGCCGACCGCCGCGGGCACGTACACGCTCACCATGGATCTCGTGCGCGAGGGCATCGGGTGGTTCGGTCTCATGGGCAGCCCCGCGTTCAAGACTGCGGTCGCGGTGCAGGCCACGCGCTTCGCGTCCGCATATGCGCTGCCTGCGGCAATGGACGCGTACTGGGCCGAGGCGAAGACGGTGAACGTCACGCTCACGAACACCGGCAACCAGCCGTGGAGCGCGAGCGGCGCGAATCCCGTGAACCTCGCCTTCCACATCTTCGACGCGCAGGGCGCGACGGTGGTCTGGGACGGCAAGCGCACGCCGATCGGCGCGGACGTGCTGCCCGGGCAGACGCGCAGCCTCGCGATCGCGTTCACCGCGCCGCTCGCGAGCGGGGCATACAGCGTCGCGGTCGACCTGGTGCGCGAGGGGATCGGCTGGTTCGAGGACGGTGGCTCGCCGACGGGCCGCATCGCGCTCAACGTGACGAGCGGCCTGAACGGCGGCTACGGCGCGTCGACCACACCCGGCCAGGTCACCATCGGCGCGATCGTCGACCTCACCGTCGCTGTCGCGAACTACGGCGGGAAGGTCTGGCCCGCGGGCGGCGCGAATCCCGTGCACCTCGGCTATCACATCTACGGCGCCAACACCGGCACGACGTACGTGTGGGACGGCTCGCGCGGCGTCTTGCCGACGGACGTTCCGCCCGGCACGCAAGTGACCGTGCCGATATCGGTCGCGCTGCCGAACACCATCGGCGACTACGTCATCGCGTGGGACCTCGTGCAGGAAGGCGTCGCCTGGTTCAGCCAGGTCAACGTCGTGATGAAGCGCGAGCCGTTCCAGGTCGTGCCGGGCGTGGTGTTCTACGGCAGCGGCTTCGGTCACGGCGTCGGCATGAGCCAGTACGGCGCCAACGGCCTCGCGCAGGGCGCGGTCGGTCCGGCGCTCACCGGCGAGCAGATCATCCTCAAGTACTTCCCGGGCTCGAATTTCCAGTTCGGTGACGCGCAGCGTCCGTTCAACCGCGTGCTGCTCTCGCAGCCGTCTTCGACCAACGCCTACCGCTGCGGCACGAACCGCTACTTCGACGGCTACTTCGGCGACGTCGTGTCGAACGGCGGCTTCAAGATCCTCGACGAGGCGAAGGGCAACATCGAGATCGGCCGCGCCGCGCCGAACGCGAAGTGGCAGTTCGTCGCGCGTGGCGGCGTCGTCGAGGTGTGGGACAACGGCGGCGCTGCACCGGTCCGCGTCGGCGGAGACTTCACGATCGTCTCCACGGTCCCGCTCGACGTGACGTTGCCGCTTCGCTTCGTGCAGAAGGATCAGCTCGATGGCCGTGTCGGGTTCTACCGCGGCAATCTGCGCTTCACGAACCTCGGCAACACGCTGCGCGTGATCAACGCGGTCTCGTACGACGATTACACGCGAGGCGTCATCTCCTTCGAGATGCCGAACACCTGGCACGCCGAGGCGCTCAAGGCACAGGCCTACGCGGCTCGTTCGTACGCGTACGCGTCGTACCGCGGCAGCGCGCGCGACTACGACGTGAGCGACGACCAGGCCGACCAGTGCTACGGCGGCGTCGCAGCTGAGGGTCCGCGCACGGATCTGGCGGTTCTCCAGACCGCCGGCAAGCTCGTCACCTACAACGGCGCGATCGTGAAGACGTACTTCGCGTCATCGAGCGGCGGCTACACGCTGGAGTTCGGCTGCTGGGGCAACCGCGTCGTCCGCAGCGGCAGCTCGTGGGTCTGCACACCCGATCCGACGCAGCCCTACCTGGCCGCCGTGCCAGACCCCGCCGACCGCGCGGTCACCAATCCGCCGAACGCGCGCGCCTCGTGGAGCGTGACGTTCACCAGCGCGCAGATCGCGAATGCGGTCATCTGCGCCGGCGGCCCGAACATCGGCACGCTTCAGGGCGTCGACGTGTCGAATCAGTCCCCGCCCGGCGTCGGTCACGTGATCTCGGTGAAGGTCATCGGGTCCGCGGCGACGGCTGACGTGCGCGCCGAGAGCCTGCTGCGTACCTGCCTGGGTCTGCGCTCGACGATGGTGAGGCTCTCGCCCTTCTAAGCGTCACGGGAAGCGGAGCGTGGGCGTTTGCTGACGCACATGAAACGGGCGGATGAACGTGACGACACCGTCAACGCCGGCGGCAGGGTCGTAGAAGTACCAGACATAGAAGGGCGCTCGCTGCGTGCGCATCTTCAGCAGCACCTGCGATCCGCTGCGTGCGCTCTCGACGCCCGCCAGCGGGAACTGACCGAGGAGTGCCTCAAGCTCAGCAAGATCCTGTTCGAGCGTCGCGATCCAGCCTGGCTCCTGTATGCGCCGTAGGTGCTGAACATCGTTCTCGACATCGCCAGCGAAGATGTCGCCGTAGTCGACACGAGGCACTGGGCTAGCGTCTCCGGCTGGCGCGCTCCACCTGCGTACTGGCGGCGGTCGCGGCGGGTGCGGGTTCTCGTGCCGCTCGAAAAATGCGGTCGATCTCTTCGCGCGGCACGGTGCGACCCTCGCCCCGTCGGAACCGCTCCCACGTTGCGAACGCCTGCTCGTATTGCCAGCGGTCGGCAGCCGCGAACTGCGCGGCGTTTTCGACCTCGTCAAGATGCTCAGCGACGACGACCCGTAAAGCCTGCGCCTCGCCGAGGTGTCGATCGCGAGCAAAGCGATCAAGGCGCGTCCGCAGCGGCTTTGGCATGCGGAAGTTGATCGGCGTTGTCGGGACCTTCTTGCGCTGCCCCTTCGGCTCGCCGGCCCTACCCACGCCGTCCCTCACTCAGGGATGCTCGAACCATGTAGTCCACTCGACTACAGTACTCGCTCGCTAGGCTTTCGCGACCATTCCCCTGCAGTACGCATACAGCGCATCGAGGATCGGGTACGACGCTGTTCGTTGCGCCTGATCGTCCGGGTGGTGGAGCAGACGGATCCCTTCCAGGGCCGCCTCGATCCCGATGGACTCGGGGGTGAGCGTCTTGTCATCAGTGTCCGCACCGCGGATCACCTTCGCCATGTGGGACATCGCGGCGTCCCTGTCGAGGTCATAGCGGTGCACGAACGCATCGAAGCTGCATTCCTTGCCGTGATGGCCGAGGTCGGCGCCCTTCGTGTCGTATGGCGTCGCGCCGAGCCGCTTTGCCTCCGCCTCCACTTTGTCGGTCGGCACGTAGATGAACTCCGCGTGCTTGTCGATGAATCGCTCGATGAGCCACGGGCACGCGACGCGATCGACGTGCGGATGTTCACGGGTTATCCACTTCATGACGCAGGCCAGTCCATGCCGTAAGCCTAGACGCGGGCGTGTCGCCCTAGGGCAACGCCACGGCGATCGCCGCGTCGAGATCGGTGAATTGACCGATCGGCTCCAGACGCGCGCCGTCCAGGCTGTATCGCCCGAGCAGGTAGAGCGAGAGCTTCTCCCACGAGTAGATCTGCATGAGCTCGTCGCCCGTGGCGCGGAAGGTCGCCCAGACCCTGCGCGTCGACGTACTGATGTCGCGCGCTCCCGCGTCGGCGAGACGCTCGCGCAGCTCCGCTACGCGGCTCGCAAGCACCGCATCGGCCGTCCGACGAACGACGCCCTTATTCACGGCCCGCTCAAGCGTGCTCAGGAATTCGTCCAAGTCGAAAGGTTTCTTGATGACGGCGGCGAAGTCCGCGGCTCGCGCACGCTTGCTGATCGCCGCGAGCGCCTCGTCCGCGGCGATGGAATGGCCGGTCAGCATGATCACCGGCACGTTGCGTTCGCGAGCCGCGATCCAGGCGGCCGTCTGCCACGACTCGCCGTAGCCGGACGGATCGTTCGGGCCGCTGTCCAAGAGGACGCAGTCGGGCTCGATGCCAGCGACCGCCTCGCGGACCGATCTTCCATCCGCTTTGAAGATCGCCGACACCGCATATCCCTCATCGGTGAGGGCGGCCTGCATCAGCTCGGCGGTGTCCTGATCATCGTCAACGACGAGGATCTTCGGTCGCGCGTCTGGCTCATCGTGAGTCACGCCGCAGCCCTCCCTCGCTGAGGCGACCGTACGACATCACAAACAGTTGCACCTGCGCGAATGTGTGCAGGCGCAGACGACGTCAGGCAGCTCGCGCTCATGCTGGCGCCGTTATCGCTCTCGGGCGATCCCTGCTTGTCCTCGCCGTGCGCCGTCGTGAGCGTTCGCTCAAGCCCGCTGAGCTCGATGCACTTCGCCGATTGGTTCAGGACACCGAACTCGCGCACGCATAGCCTTGACTCGCGCTTGCCTGTATGTCAGTTCCGTAGCCGTTTGACCTCTTCTGCGCCGTGACGCGGCCGCCACTAGTTCGTTCCGATGAGAGACAACGCCTCTCCCTGGTGTCAGAATCCAGTTCGGCGTCGGGGATGGTGGTCTTGAGGAAGAAGGGGGTCCGGGTGGGCCGACGCCATACGCGCCTCCGTCTCGCCATCGTTGCCGGCGCGTTCGTCCTCGCCCTGCTCCCGAACTTCGGCACGCCCGCCATGGCGTCCCCCCGCGCCTCCGGAGCGATCGTCGCCAATGAGGTCAGCCAGTCCTGGCCGACGCACGCCCCAGGGCTCACGCGCCCGAACGGCTCGCAGATCAACGCCGCGGACGCCGGCTCGACCGGCGGCGAGACGCTCCTCTTCAGCTCGGGGACCATCGCCTCCGGACAGCTCTTCGATCGCCTCGGCGTCCACTGGATCGCCGCGCGCGGTGAGGAGACCACCTTCTACATCGAGACTCGCACGGCCGCGGCGGATGGCGTTTGGACCGACTGGCAACAGGTCCGCGAAGAAGAGGACATGACCAACGAGGAGACGAACGAGCACTACGCCTCGCCGAGGCCGGTCGGCAGCGGGCGCTACGCGCAGTACCGCGTGTGGCTCACCAACGGGAATCCCGATGCGATCTCGCGCATGAACCTCACGTTCCTCGATGTGAACGATCTCAACGCCGGTCCGATCGCGCGACTCTTTGGTGATATCAGAGGCGCCTTCTCCGACCTCACGCGCAGCTACGCAAGCGCGGCGACGGTCGGCTCATCGCGCATCAACACGCGCCAGGACTGGGCCGCCGACGAGAACCTGATGCAGTGGCCACCGCGCTATCAGAAGGTGCAGAAGTTCGTCGTGCACCACACCGTGACCGACGACGGCGGCACGAACGTCGCCGCCGCGATCCGCTCCATCTATTACTTCCACGCGGTCACGCGTGGCTGGGGCGACATTGGCTACAACTACATCGTCGACAAGTACGGCAACATCTGGACCGGCCGCCAGGGTGGCGACAACGTCATCGCCGGCCACGCCTACGGGTGGAACAACGGATCCATCGGCATCGCGTCGCTCGGCGACTACAGCGTCGCGCAGCCGACGAGCGCGCTGCAGGGCGCCATCGCGAACGTCATCGCGATGAAGTCGACCCAGTTCGGCATCCAGCCCTACGGGAGCGACACGTTCACGCACCAGGAGCAGGCGCCCGACGGATCGTGGGTGAACATCACCAGCAACCCGACGAACGTGCTTGGTCACCGCGACTGCAACTACATCCTGAACCAGCACGGCGGGCAGACGGCCTGCCCGGGCAACGGCATCTACAACATGATGGATGGCCTCCGTCGCCTCGCGCAGGCCGCGGTGACGGACGGCTACTTCGACATGCCCTACATCGAGCCGCAGCTCGCCAAGGCGGGCTTCCCCGGCGCGGCCCTGCAGGTGCCGGTCCTGGTCACGAACAAGGGGCGGACCGCGATCCCGCAGGGCACCAGCGTCAGCTACCGCCTTCTGAAGAACGGCGTGGTCGCGCAGGCGCAGGGTGGGGCCGCGACGCTCGCGGCCCCGATCGCGCCCGGCGCGTCGGCGATGGTGACCGTTCCGTT
>JANMWW010000179.1:0-1888 GCA_031394155.1 Chloroflexota bacterium
GGTCCGTGGCGGATGTCGATCTCTTCGAGATCAACGAAGCCTTCAGTGGTGTGGAATGCGTGCGCCGTGAGCTCGACATCCCCGAGGCGAAGCTCAACGTGAACGGCGGCGCGGTCGCGCTCGGCCATCCGATCGGCGCGAGCGGCACGCGCCTCCTCGTCACGCTCCTCTATGCGCTGCGTGCGCGCGGCAAGCGCCGCGGCGTCGTGTCGCTCTGCCTCGGCGGCGGCGAGGCCGTGGCACTCGCGGTCGAGTTGATCTAGATGAAGGTCGGCGTCGTGGGCGCGGGCACGATGGGAGCGGGCATCGCGCAGAGCTTCGCGACCGCGGGATTCGATGTGACCTTGGTCGATATCGGTCAGGCGCAGCTCGACCGCGGCATGAAGACGATCCAAGCTTCGCTCGCGAAGCTCGAGGAGAAGAAGAGGCTGCCCGGTCCCGCATCCGAGATCGTCGGGCGCATCACGTCGACCACCGACGTCGCAGCGCTTGGCGACGCGGGTCTCGTCGTCGAGGCCGCGTTCGAAGATCCGACCGTGAAGGCCGACCTGTTCGCGAAGCTCGACCAGGTCGCCCCGAGGGGCGTGATCCTCGCGTCCAATACATCGTCGATCTCGATCGACAGTCTCGCGTCGCGCACCCGGCGCCCGGACCGCGTCGCGGGCATGCACTTCATGAACCCGGTGCCGATCATGACGCTCGTCGAAGTGGTGCGCGGGGCACGGACGTCGGCCGAGACCCTCGGCGCGATCGTCGATCTGGCCAAGCGTCTGGGCAAGACGCCGATCGTGTCGGCGGATCGTCCCGGTTTCATCGCCAACCGGATCCTCATGCCGATGATCAACGAAGCGTTCCTCGCGCTCGAGGAAGGTGTCGGGAGTGCCACGGACATCGACACGGTGATGACGCTCGGCATGAATCACCCGATCGGCCCGCTGCGTCTGGCGGATCTCATCGGGCTCGATGTCTGCGTCGCGATCATGCAGGTGCTCGAGCGCGATCTCGCGCAAGCGAAGTACGCGCCCGCCAGGAATCTCCAGGATCTCGTGCGCGCCGGGCGTCTCGGCCGCAAGAGCGGCGAGGGCGTGTACTCGTACGCGAGCGAGGCGAGCGTGAAGACATGAGCGACCTGCCTGGCACGCGCGTCGGACCGGTGATGCTCTACAGCGCTCGTCAGAAAGAGGTGGTCGACTTCTACCGCACGCTCATCGGACTGAGTGGCGATCTGGATGACAGCGCCACCTGGTTGGACGGTACGAACGCGCAGGTCGTCGTCCATCAGCCCAGCGCGCCGGAGACACCGCCGGAGGTCCGCGCTCAAGCGGGCTTTGTCGTCTGGTTCGGCGTCGTTGATGTGAAGGCCGCGCACGATCGCGCGAAGCGCGCGGGCTGTGTCGTCGGCGATTTCTACGGCGATTACTTCTTCGCTCGCGATCCCGACGGCCGTTTCATCGGCGTCTACGCATCGGAGGATCACCAGCATGACCACGAGAACTGAGACCGGGGGGAGGGGCCCCGAGGTACGAAGTGACGTCGGGTTCGACCTCTCGCTCAGCGAGGAGCAGCGGCTCGTGCAGAAGACCGCCCGCGATTTCGCGCGCGAGAAGGTCCTGCCGAAGGCCGCCGACATCGACGAGAACAAGAAGATCCCGATGGAGCTCATCAAAGAGATGGGCACGCTCGGCTTCATGGGCATCGACGTGCCCGAGGAGTACGGCGGCAGCGGCCTCGATCGGCTGACCTACATGCTCGTGGTCGAGGAGATCAATCGTGCGTGCGCATCGACCGGGGTGGTGCTCTGCACGCACGTGTCGCTTGCCATCGAGCCGCTCCTGCTCTTCGGCACCGATGCGCAGAAGAAGCGCTGGCTGCCCGCGATGGCCACGGG
>JANMWW010000198.1:0-2349 GCA_031394155.1 Chloroflexota bacterium
CCACGCCGTGAAGCATCACCACGACAGCGTACGGGTCATCGGGTCCTGACAAGGTCGGCGACGTGTCTTTCGGCGGACGCCTCCCATCGGCGCCCTTCGCGAATGGCGTGATCAGCACGCGCGCCACGGCGCCCGCCACGACGTCGACGAGGGCGACCCGCTTCCCGGTCACGCGAACGTCGTCGGGGACGAACAGCTTGTAGCGGCCGGGCGCGAGGTCGACGAACGCGAAGTAGCCGCTGCCGTCAGTCAAACGAGACAGCAGCAGCGCATCGGTCTCGGGATCGCGCACTTCGACGCGGATCTGGTCCAGCGGGGTGCCGTTCGTCGTCGTGACCTTGCCTGCGACGTGGCCCTTCGTGGGCGCGCTCTTCCACGGCATGTCCGGCACCGCCGCCGGCGTCGCGAAGACCGGTGGCTGCGCGGTGTCGTACTCGGAGGCCCGCGTGAGCGCGCGCGTCAGCTCGGCGCGGCTCTGATCACCGCTGCGTGTGCGGAGGTTCGCGAGGTCGTCCGGCGTGCGGTACGAATACCCGACCCAGCCGATCCCACTGTTGCCCGCGTTGCTCGGCGCGAGCGCCTTGCGCACCTGGATGATCGAATTCGCGATCGTATTCAAGTAGAGCGCCGACCCGATCGTCGTGCTCCGCGCGTACTGATGATCCTTGGAGAACTCGCTCCAGTCGTCGTACCAAGCCCGCTGGTCGGCGAGGTGCTGGCGCTTGTAGTTCATCGGGATGTTCGTATCGAGGATCCCCTCCTCCATCCAGCCGCGCCAGTCCTGCAGTGTCTCGCGGTACGGGCGGCTCTGCTCCCATCCGCCCCAGAACGCCGGCCCCTGTCCGTACGTGATCGTGTCGGCGCTGATGCGCAGCTGCGGCTTGTGCTGCGCCGCCCGCAGCGCGTACGTCTCGACGTAGACCTTGCGCACGATGTTCGTGACCTGATCGCGCCGCCACTGCTGCCACTGGAGGTCGTTCGGCAGCGGCCGGTCGGTGCGGCCGGTCGCGGCGTGGAAGCGGTCTAGGGCGACAGCGTTGTAGCCCCAGGCGTTGTCGTTCGGCCACGTCGGGATCTGCTGGTCACCGTACCGCACGCGATCGAAGTTGAGTCCGTCGATGTCATAGTTGCGCGCGACCGACAGATACATCTCGGCGATGTACTGCGCGGCGTCCGGGTGCCCCGGGTCGAAGAACCAGTTGGATGATGGGTTCACGGGCTTTCCATACGCGCTCTCGCGCAGCGCGCCGTCCCACCGGACGCCAAGCCAGTTGTCGTAGCCCGTCGTCGATGGTCCGTGCGTTCTGAACGCGTGTGTCGGGTCGACCGGCGGCGTCGAGCTGTTCCACATCGCTGTCGTGATGATCCACGCGTGCACTTGGATTCCCGCCGCGTGTGCCTTCGCGATCACGCTGTCCAGCGGATCGAAGGGAGCCGGCGAGATCCCAGCCTGCGTGCGTGGCATGCTCGCGCGATTACAGAAGCAGTCGCCGCGCCGTCCGACCTGCACGACGAGCGCGTTGATGTTCGCGGCCTTCGCCGCGTCGACGAGCTTTGTGATCTGTACTTCGTTGAACAGGCCATCCCCGAACGCATCTACCCAGTACGCGCGGAACTCCGGGGTGGACCCGTTGGCTCGCGAGGCGGCCGGCTGCAGTAGGGCGATGAGCATGAAGACGATCAGCGCGCGTCGCATGGATACACCTCCAAGGCGCCAGTGGATAGTCGGCGAACCCTCCACCGACTACAAACACAGCGACCGTTCGCTCGGCTGCACGCGAGCCCGGGCCTGGGTGTAGCCGTCTAGCTGCGGATCTCGCCGGCCATCAGCTCCTCGTACGTCTCGCGCCGGCGCACCGCGCGGGCCGCGCCGTCCGCAACGACGACGACCGCCGGCCGAGCTGCCATGTTGTAGTTGCTGGCCATCGCGAGCTGATAGGCACCGCTGACCGGGATCGCGACCAGGTCGCCCGTGCCCGGCAGCGGCAACGAGACCTTCTGGATGAGGATGTCGCCGGTCTCGCAGTACTTGCCAGCGATGGCCACCTCCGTGATGTCCTTCTTATCACTCGGGCGATTCGCGAGCGCCGCCGTGTACTCGGCGCCGTAGGCGGTCGGGCGGATGTTGTCGGCCATGCCGCCATCGACCGCGACGTAGGTTCGCGCGCCGCGCTTCACCGAGCCGACCCGATAGAGCGCGACGCCGGCGGGAGCGATGATCGAGCGGCCCGGTTCGATCGTCATCTCGGGGAGGTCGAAGCCATGCGTCTTCGCGCCGGCGACAACCGCAGCCGCGACCTCGCGGACCATGTCGACCGCCTTGGCGTCGGGGTCGCTCGGCACGTAGCG
>JANMWW010000211.1:0-11811 GCA_031394155.1 Chloroflexota bacterium
CTCGGCGCGGAAGGCGAAGACGACCTCATCGGCGCCGGGATCCATTACTGCGCGACGTGCGACGGACCTTTCTACAAGGGCAAGGAGATCGTGGTGATCGGCGGCGGCAACTCGGCGGCGGAGGAGGGCTCGTTCCTCACGCAGTTCGCGTCGAAGGTCACGATCCTCGTCCGCGGCGACAAGCTCACGGCGAGCAAGATCTACCACGACAAAGTCATGAACCATCCGAAGATCGAAGTGCGCTTCGGCGTGCAGGTGAAGAAGTTCCTGGGATCGAAGCATCTCGAAGGCGTCGTCATACAGACGCCGAAGGGCGAGGAGACGCTGCAGCCCTCGGCCGCGTTCGTGTTCATCGGCCTCAAGCCGAACACCGACTTCCTCAAAGGCACCGTGGCCCTCACGAAAGAGGGCTTCATCGACGCACCGGATTTCCACGCTTCGCTGAAGGGCGTCTTCGCCGCTGGCGATGCGCGCGCGGGTTCCACGAAGCAGGTCGCGTCCGCCGTGGGCGAAGGCGCCGCCGCCGCGCTCGCGGTGCGCCACTACCTCGAGGAGATCGGCGAGGCGCGCCACGTCGAAGTCGAGATGATGCCGGCCTGATGGACCACGCGGACCATGTGCGCCTGCTGCGGAAAGGCGTTGTCGGAGTGATTGGTATTTGGGGAGACCTCGGCGCCGGCGCCGGCGCGTTCACGCGCGCGCTCGCGGACCTCCTGCCTGCAGGTTCGACGATCCACGCGGTGGATACGGATCGCGGCGCGCTCGCCGAGAACGAGCGCGCCTATGCGCGCTTCGCGCGCGGTCGCGACCTGTCTGTTCTAAGGACGCACGCAGCCGATTTCACGAAGGAGATCGAGTTGGGGCCGCTCGACGGCGTCGTCATGGCGAACTCGCTCCACTTCGTGAAAGACAAAGGCCCGATCCTCGCGCGCGTCCGCGTGCTCCTGCGGCCTCACGCACCGCTGATCCTCGTCGAGTACGACGCGGACAGCGGGAATCCCTGGGTCCCCTACCCGCTGTCGTTCGAGACGTGGAAGCGCGTCGCCGTGTCGAACGGGTTCGCCGAGCCGCGCCTACTGGACGCCCAGGCGAGCCGCTTTCTGCGCCGGATCTATTCGGCGCTGACGACGCCTACGGGGCGGTAAGGCCGCGCTCGTGCTCGAGCAGAGCCCAGAGGGCGATCGGCCAGGCGAACCAATGGCGCGACGCGACAGCGCCGGTCGACTCGTCGTACGCCTCCGGCAGCATTCCATCCCAGGTGCTCACGGCGCCCAGGCGGGCACGCGCCCGCGAAACCCGCGCGCGATCGCGAAGCGCGCGACCGACGACGATCTCTTGAAGGTCGCCCAGCGGCCAGGGGTGCAGCGTGTGGACCGAGCCAAGGCCGCCGAACTTTCCATCCACAAATGCGCGGTTCTCCGCCGACCACGCGAATGCGATCGTCGCTCTCCACCGCGGATCGCTCGAGCGGCAGAATCGCCAGCCCGGCGCGAACGCCGTCGGCAGGTCGTTCGCGTCGTGATAACGCACGGCACCGTCGCCCTTCGCGCCGCCCACCGCATACGCGTACACCTCCCCTGCCGCGAAATGACGGCGTGTCGCCTGGCGAAGCTTGTCGGCCGCGTTCGGGTCGAAGTCGCGCAGGACGCGCCACAGCAGGATGTGGCTCGAGAAGTGGAACGGCGCTTCGATTGGATCGTCCGCCGGCGTTTCGTCGGTCGCGATGAGTCCAAAAGGCGAGCGCCGCTCGAGCAGCGCACGAACGACGCGATCGCGTTGCTCGGCATAGCGTTGTGCGAGCGCGTCGTTGCGCGTGAGGCGCGCGTGGTCGGCGAGCAGAAGGAGCGGATAGAGCTGCTGGTCGAGCTGGAAGATCGGATCCTTCGACGCCCCTGAGGCGAGCGACGCGCGCGGCCACCAGCCGTCGGGCCGCTCGGCGACCTCGAAGCACCAACGGAGGAAGCGCGACGTGATGGCGGCGCCATGCTCGGGGTCGATCGACAGCAGCGCGCGGCAGACGAAATACGCGTCGCGCGTCCAGACCAACGGAAGGATCACGTGGTCCGCGAGGATCGCGGTCGCCTCGCCGATGTCCGAGGCCGCGCAGTCGAGCGCGTACGCGGTCGCGCGCCGCAGCGGAGCGCGTCGCGGAGCCGTAAGGTCTGCGCCGGTCCAGAGCGCGCGGCGCGCCTGCGTCATCTCGGCGAGACGGGCCTCAGCGCGGACCGCGATCGACGACGCTTCGGCCAGCGCGTCGTCGGCGGTGCGGCCGAGCGCGATCACGGCAACGCAGGTCGCGCTCCCGCCGGCCGCGATCGTGACGGGCGAAGGCATGACGACGCCGACGGCCGCATCGAGACCCTCGTCGACGATCCACGACCCGCGCTCGTCGCGCCCGGACGCGGGACGCTCCTCGACCGGCGGAAGCGGCCCACCCGGCGTGAGCTGCGTGTATGCGGCCCGGCGAAGATGCATCATGCCGGTCCATGCTGGCGCGAATTGCGTGTCGCGCTTCGCGGTGACCCGAATGACCTGTGCGGCGCCGCGGCGTCGGGGTGGAGCGAAGGCGGTCGTCTCGATGAGCAGATCCTTCCGCGCATGCACGGCGAGCGGGAATGAGTCCTCGACCAGGTACGCGCGGCCGCCCGTCATGAATGCGTCGAGGCCGAAGCCCGGTTGGCGCTCCGACGCCAGCGCGGCGCGATAGGCTCGGGCGGCGGCCTGGTCGTGCATCTGACCGCGGACGAATGACGGTGTCGCGCTCACGACGATGCGCCCGTGACGCGCGTGGGCCATTCCCAGCTCGAGCCAGCGACCCGCTGGTGTGAGGAACCCGGACACGATCCCATTCCCGACGTCGAGCGGCTTATACGGCCGGCGCGAGTCGAGACGGACGCGATCGAGGGTCAGCGAGCGAGCGCGTTGCCGCTGGCGGCGTCCATCCAGCGAATGCGCGCGGCGTCGAACGCCAGATGCACGTCCTGATCTGGCTTGAGCGTCGTGTTCACCGGCGCCTCGACCTTCACGTGCGTCTTGCCGACCATCACCGTGACGAGCGCGCTCGAACCCAGCGGCTCCACCACCTGCACGCGTGCGGGGATGCCTGTGCTCTCGAAGCGGATCTGCTCGGCGCGGATGCCGAGCAAGACCTCGCGGCCGTCATCCGCGCGAGCGCCATCGAGCGGCAGACGGTACCCCTCGCCCTCGAACACGCCGCCGCGCACCGTGCCGCGCAGGAAGTTCATCGGCGGCGAGCCGATGAACCCTCCGACGAACTGCGATGCGGGATTGTCGTACAGGCGCATCGGTGGCTCGATCTGTTCGATGACGCCGTCGCGCATGACCGCGATGCGGTCACCCATGCTCATCGCCTCGACCTGGTCGTGGGTGACGTAGACGGTCGTGCGCTTCACGTCGCGGTGGAGCCGCTTGAGATCGGCGCGCGCTTGGAGCCGGAGCAGCGCGTCGAGGTTCGACAGCGGCTCGTCCATAAGGAGCACCGGTGCATCCATCACGAGGGCGCGGGCCACGGCCACACGTTGGCGCTGCCCGCCGGAGAGCTGCGCGGGGTCACGATCGAGGTACGGCTCGAGCTGGAGCAGGGCGGCACCTTCGCGTACGCGCCGCGCGATCTCGTCCTTCGGCACATGCTTCATGCGGAGACCGAATCCAATGTTGGAGCCGACAGTCATGTGCGGGAACACCGCGTAGCTCTGGAAGACCATGGCGATGTTGCGGTGGCGCGGCGCCAGGTCCGTGACGTCGCGGTCGCCGATCCAGATGCGGCCCGAATCGACGCTCTCGAGACCGGCGATGCAGCGAAGAAGCGTGGTCTTGCCGCAACCCGAGGGGCCAAGGAGCACCAGGAACTCGCCATCCTTCACCTCGAGGCTGATGTCCTTCAGCGCGGTGGTCTTCCCGAACGTCTTGACGATGTTCTCGACTCGGATCGCAGTCACGCTCAGCGCCCTCCCCAGAGATTCAGCAGATAGCGACGCATGAAGAAGATGAACACGACCGCCGGAAGCACCATGAAGAACCCGCCCGCGAATTTGAAGTAGAGCGGCGACTGCTGCAGTGCGAAGAGGACGAGGGCCGGCAGGGTCCGCTGGCGCAGCGTCAGGATCGATGCGGCGAAGACCTCGTTCCACGAGATCACGAACGTGAAGATCGCGGCAGCGGCGAGGCCCGGCAGCGCGAGCGGCATGACGATACGCAGGAACGCGGTCACGCGCGAGCACCCGAGCGTCATCGCAGCCTCCTCGAGCTCGTTCGAGACGCCCGCGAAGACGCCGGCCGTCACCAGGACGACGAACGGGAGCGCCATCGCGGTATGGACCAGGGCCACGCCCAGGACGTTGTCGTAGAGGCCGAGGCGCACGAACGCGACGGCCAGCGGGATCGACAGGATCGCGACCGGGAACATCTTCGTGGCCAGCACGATGAGCTGGAACCCTTGCCGGCCTTTGAACGTGAAGCGCGCGAGCGCGTAGCCCGCCGGCGCTCCGAGAGTCATGCTGAGCACGATCGTGATCACGGCGACCACGACGCTGTTGATGACCGCGGCCGAGACGCCGGTCGAATTGAGGAACGTCTGCATCGTCTCCGTCGAGAGCTCTGTCGGCAGCAACGGCTTCGGATACGTGAACACGTCGTTCGGGCGGCTGAAAGCCGAGAGAAAGATGAGATAGAAGGGCACGATGACCCACAGGGCCAGCAGGACGGCACTGCCGTAGATGAGCGTCCGGTCGACGGTGCGCGCGTTCACCGCTTCACCTCTGCCTCGCGCAGGCCGAGCACGCGCAGGTACACGACAGTGAACACGATCGTGAGAGCGAGCAGCAGGAGCGCGTACGTCGCTGCGAGGTGCTCGTTACGGTTGTTCGCGTACTGGCTGTACGCCTCTGCCGCGATCACCGGCATGTTGCGGCCAGCGAGCGCGAGGACCACCGCGAACGTCTGGAACGCGAAGATGGTCCGGATGATGAGCGCCGACTGAAGGCTCGGGCGGAGCAGCGGGAGCACGACGTGGAGAGTGCGCCGCACGCGGTTCGCTCCGAAGACATCCGCGGCCTCGAAGAAGTCGCGCGGGATCAACTGAAGACCGGCCACCAGGATGATCATGACGATCGACGTGGCCCGCCACGACTCCGCGATGACGACCGCGGCGAGCAGCCCGCCAAAGTTCTCGAAGGAAAGGAAGACCTGGGGCGTGTCGATGACGCCGACCCCCTGCGCCACCGTGTTCAGATAGCCGCGCTCGGTGAAGATCGAGAGCCAGAGGATCCCTGAGGCCAGATCCGAAATGGCAAGCGGGATCGCGTAGATGTAGAGGAACCACTGGTGGCCCTTGAACCGTGAGTTGATCAGCAGCGCCATCGCGAGCGCCAGGACGATCTGCAATGGCACGATGAGCACGATCAGCAGCAGGGTGTTGCGCCACGCGTCGTTGAAGTTCACGTCGATGCGCATCCGCTCGAGGTATTCGGTCGTGAAGCCGCCGGTGTCCGCCTGCACGGCGAGCAGAAGCGCCTGGACCATGGGGATCAGGATCAACAGGGCCAGGAAGACGATGCAGGGGAGGAGGAGCGCGTACGGAAGCAGATCCTCCGTACGCGCTCGCATCCGTCTCATGTGCTAGCCGGTCACTTCACCTGGCATGGGCCGGTCGAGGTGCCGTCCGGCCCCCAGCACTTCGCGTTCGCGTCGGTCATCACCTTGTTGATGATCGCGGCCTGCTCGTTGAGCACCGTCTGGACGTCGTCGCCCTTGACGACGATGCGCTGGAACGTGTTCAGGATCGCCGTGTTGAAGTTACCGCCCTGACCGCCGAGGCCAACGGGCAGCGGCACGACGTGACCGTCCTTCGCGGACGACTGCTTGGCGACGGCCTCTGCCTCGAGCTTCAGACCCTTGTCGAGATCCGAGGGCATCGCCGCGTCGGTGACCGGGAAGAAGCTGTTGTTGCGGAACGTGGTGATCTGCGTCTCGGGCTTGAGGAGGTAGTCGATGAGCGCCTCCGCGCCACCGACGTTGGGCGTGGTCTTCGGGATCCCGAGACCGACGACGACGCTCATGTAATAGCGGCCCTTCGGCCCCGCCGGTGCCGGCGCTGTCACGAAGTCATCAGGCTTCGCCTTCAGGACGTTGATGAGGCGAGCGCCGTGGTCCATGGCGACCCAGACCTCTTCCGACTGCAGCGGCTCTTGCATGAATGCATACGTGGTCGACTGCGGGTTCGAATACTGCCAGAGCTCCTTGATCTTCCCCCACATCGCCACTGCCTCCGCGCTCTTGAAGCTCGTGACGAGGCCTCCGGTGTACGAGGGATACCAGTAGCCCTGCAGCAGACGGTGGATGAGACCGCTCGTGCCGACGGGCCACCCGAAGCGCTTCTGTCCGGTCTTCTCGAAGATGTTCTTCGCCCACGCGATGAGCTGGTCGTATGTGAGCGTGTTGACGTCCGCGCCGCTGGGCAGGTATTGGAGCGCCTTCTTGTTGGCGGCGAGGAAATACGTCTGCTGCATCCAGGGGATGTAGACCTGCGTGGCGCTTCCGGCCTTGCCGAGCGTCAGCATGTCAGCGTTGATGTTGCGGGCCTTATTGCGCTCGACAGTCTTCGCCAGGTCCATCAGGTAGCCGTTCGTCACGAGGGAGGAGAACTGCCCATTCTCGAGGCCGGCAATACCGATCTGGCCGGTCCCACCCGCTTTGGATTCGACGGTGATGCGATCGATGATCACGGGCTCCTGGTCGGTCACGAACTCGACGCCCGCCCCCTTCCACTCGGCGAGGATCTTCTGCCGCATCGCCTCCTGCTCGAGGACCGGCGAGAACTGGGTCGATGCGAACACGAAATTCTTGCCGGTGTCGTTGCCGGTCGGGCTCGCGGCCGGTCCTCCCCCACCCGAGACGCCAGTTGTGGAACACGCTGAGATGAGCACGGCGAGCGCGGCGCCGACCGCGAACGAACGCGCGCTGGAACGTCTCATGGACCGACCTCCCTTTGCTTCCGTGGTGCAGCTTTCGGCGGGACTCTAGGCGTCCGGATACGAAAAAGCGACTTGGAGTGTCTCGGCCGGGCGCCCGAGCGCCATGAATGCGTCGCGCGCATCGTCGATCCGCATCCGTCGTCGCGGGAGCCCGCCGAGCACCAGGCCGGCAAGCGCGAGCTCTCGCCCGAACGCGCGCAGCCCGGTCATGTCCCATCGCGGATGCAGATTGCCGATCTGGCCCGACCGCACCTCCACTCCGTTGTGGTGGAACTCATCGCCGAGGAAGAGGCCGGCCGCTTCCCCCTGATAGAACCCGACCGCGACGACGGTGCCGCGCCGACGCACGACGCGTATCGCCTCGTTGAGCGCGCGTGTGTTTCCCGAGCATTCGAACGCGACCGGGATGTCCTCGGGACCGAGCTCGCGCTTCAGCCGCGCGGCCACATCGTCGCCCCCGGCTTCGACCGGTATCAGCCCGAGCGACGCCGCGATCTCGAGGCGCGGCGCGAGCCGATCGACCGCGTACACGCGCGAGGCGCCGGTCGCGCGCGCGACCTGGGCGACGATGAGGCCGATCGGCCCGCAGCCGAACACCACGACGGACGCACCGACGTGACGCTCCTCGGCGTACGACACCGCATTCACGCAGATCGGCAGCATGTGCGCGAGGTCGACGCCGTCGTCGAATGTGAGGTCGTCCGGCAGCCGCTGCGCTCGCGCGTCGGCGCCGGACAGCGCGGTGAGCTCGGTGTGCCGCCACTTCCCGAACACGCGCATTCCGACAGCGACCTCCCGGTCACGGCTCTCGACGACCACACCGGCCGCGCGATATCCGAACGCGATCGGATAGTCCTGCGTCGGCTCGCCTTGAATGAAGAGGCGCAAGCGCGCGTCCCAGCGTTTGCGAAGGTACGGATTCGTCGCGTCCCTACCGACGTATGTCATCTCCGTTCCTGGGCTGATCGCGGACACCGCTGTGCGAACGCGGACCATCCCGTCCGCGAGCGGCGTGACCGGGTAGGTGTGACATTCAACGGCGCCGCTCTCGACGATGCGGGCGGTACGCCCGCCGATCTCGCCGCGCGCCAGGAGCTCGTCGGTGAGGCTCATGCCGCGGCCGCGTCGCGCATCGCAGCGCGCACGTGCTCGACGGCGCGCGGCAGCACCGCATCCGCATCGCCCGACAGCGCCGCGAGCTCGAACGACGCGAAGCCGTCATAGCCGAGGTGCGCGAGCGCGGTGAACACCGGGCGCAGATCGAGATGTCCCTTGCCCGGCTCGAGCCGGTTCGAGTCGGCCAGGTGAAGATGCGCCAGCCACTCCCCCGCCGAGAGGATCGCTTCGCCGAGATCCGCCTCCTCGATGTTCATGTGGAAGACGTCTCCCATGACGCGTATGGCGGGGCTTCCGATGCGCGCGCGCAGACGGAGCGCGTCCGCGATCGTCACGCACACGTCGTTCTGATACCGGTTGATCGGCTCGATGAACAGACGCGATCCAGCGCGCTCCGCTCGCAGGGCAAGCTCGGACATGGCGTCGACGAAGATCGCCTCGTCCTCCTCGCGCGTGCGGCCGGTGCCGATGTTCGGCAGGTTGCGCGTCCGTCCCCAGATCGGCACGACCACGCAGCCGCAGCCAAGCTCGCCAGCGACGTCAACGAGGAGCGAGAGATCTTCACGTGCCGTGCGCCGGCGGTCGGCGTCCGGGTCGATGAGCCAGCCGCGGTAGCCGCCGCAGATCGCGGAGACGGTCACGTGCCCTCGCAGCGCGTCCTTCGCGTTGGCGATCGGGTCGACTGAGAGCTCGAGCGCGTCGAACCCATAGCTGCGCGCCTTGTCGAACTTTTCACGCACGCTCGCCCCTGGCGCGAACCTGTCTTGAAGGCCGAGCCGGATCTTGGCGCTCACGCCACGTCGACCCATACACGGCGCTCCGCACTCGCCAGTGCCGCGGCCGCGAAACGGACGTGCCGTAGGCCCTCGACGAACGTGGGCAGGCGCAGCGCATGGGCCAGCTCTTTTCCTTCGACCCGCGCGTACACGGCAGCGAGCAGGTTACGCCGGGCTTCGTTCACGCCGTTCGGCAACGCCGCGAGGCGGGCGGCCTCCGCTGAGACGAATGTGTCCGTGCTGCGCGTGATGACGCGCACCTCGCCGCGCTGACCGAGCCAAAGCTCATCGGGGCGCTCGTAGCGCCATGTGGCAGAGCCCGCGGCGCCGTCGACGGTCAGCTCCAGGTCGTTCTTGTGTCCGGCCGCCGCCTGCGAGAGGACGCACGCTCCGTCGAGGCCGCCTTCAAAGCGCACGAGCAGCTCGGCGTGGTCCTCGGTGGCGCGATCGTGCAGCCGTCCGCACTGCGCGACCACGGCCTCGACGTTCCGTGCGGTGACCATCTCCGCGAGATCCGCCCAGTGGGTCCCGATATCGGCGACGACCCGCGACGCCCCTCCACGAGCGGCGTCGACACGCCAGTTATCGTCGGTCGCCAGCAAGAGCCAGTCCTGCAGGTACCCGCCGCGCACTCCGTGCAGCGCACCCAGCGATCCTTCGGCGACGCGTGCCGAGAGTTCGACGACCATCGGATGGAAGCGGACGTTGTATGAGACGACCGCAAGGCGACCCGAGCGCTCCGCGTGCGCGGTCATCTCGACGGCCGTCCGCACGTCGAGAGCGAGCGGCTTCTCGCACACGACGTCTTTGCCCGCATCGAGCGCGGCGGTGATGAGCGGCCCGTGGAGATCATTCTCCGAGCACACGTGCACCACCTGGACTCGGCCGTCACGGATCGGGGATGGATCGCTCGCGACGGCGCGAGCACTGAGCGGACCGTCGAACGGGATCCCCAGCTCGCCGAGCGCCTCCGCGTGACGTTGGCCGGCACCGCCGGCGCCGACGATCAGCGCGCGCGGTCCGCCTTCCACCGCGTCATTCTGGGGGCTAAGGGTCGAACTGCACCTCGACGTCCTGGACCTCGTTGTTGCGGCGCGGATCGAAATACACGCGGAACTTCTGCGTCGGAGTGCCCGGGGCAGCGACGTAGTCGCAGTTCACCTGGATCGTGAAGACGCGGGTGACATGGCAGGCAGCGGTGTGGTTCTTGAAGTAGAGCTGCCCCTGGGGCGTGCCCTTCGCGAGCGCGATGTACTCCGCATCAGACAGCGTGCCCTCCGGCGGGCGCAGGAAGAGGAACGCCGCGAGGAACACGGCCGCGACTCCCGCGAAGGCGATGAGCTGCGTGCGGCGTGGGACGCGTGTCACTGCGCGGGTTCGTCGGTGAGTTCGAGCGCGGTCGCGAGCGTCAACTTCGCCGCCTTGAGCCACAGACCCTTGTTGGTGATCTTGTCGGGCGTGTCGTTCACGGTGTGGAAGGTGTAGTTCCCGGGGAACGTCGCATCGTTCTCACCATAGCGCTGGCAGATCGCGATGCTTGGTATACCCGCGATCCCGAATGGCGCCGCGTCCATGATCGTGCTGCCATCGGCGGCGAACTGCGCGTTGAGCGGTGTCACGCCGATGCGGTACGTCTGGTTGGCCTTCAGCACCTTGTCGCGCAGGCCGGCCGAGGCGTTCGTGTACCAGAGCAGATCGAGGCGATCGGTGATCGGATTGAAGCCGACCATGTCGAGATTGAGCGCGGCCTTATACGGATAGGGCTTGGGCAACGCCGCCACGTAGGCCCCGCTCCCTTTGAAGAAGAGCTCCTCGCCATCGAAGAACGCGAGCACGATGCGCGACCGCAGATTCCCAGCGGCGCGCCACAGCCCGAGCACTCGCGCGAACTCAAGAAGGGCAGCCGTGCCTGTGGCGTTGTCGTCGGCACCGGGCGCGGGATCGATGGCTGGTCGCCAACCCGGTGTTCGGTTCGCCACCGAGTCGTAGTGCGCGGACACGAGCACCCATCCCGTCGGGCCGACCGGCGGCGGCGGTGTCTGCGGCGCGCCCGATGGGGTCGACGGGCCGGGCGCGGGGTCAAGGGTCGCGAAGATGTTCTCGAGCGGGATCCCCTGATAGACGGTGCGCTGCGATTCGATCCGCCAGCCGTAATAGTTGAGTGCCTCGAGCTGCTCCTTGATGTACGCCTGCGCCCTGGCGTGACCGGGGTGGCGCGGGTCGCGTGAGACGAAGCTGGTGAGCGCGCCCAGTCCGGCATCCATGCGGTACGGGTTGAGCTGGTTGATGGCATTCAGGACGAGCGTGCAGCGCGGGTTGCCCGGACATGGGTCGAAGGCCACAGCGCTTGGCGTTGGAGCGGCCGTCGCCGTGGGCACGGCGGAGGCGCTCCCGATCGGTATGCTGCCTGGCGAAACAGACGCGTTCGGCACGGATGACGCGGCGCCTGGACGCAACGCGGGGAGGCCGACGTCCCGCACCGTCTCGCCACACGCCGATACCACCACGGTGAACGCGAGGAACAGAGCGATTCTGCGCATCTTCACAGCCTACCTGCGAACGAACGAGCATCCGGCCAGGACAGTTCGCTTCCTACGCGGCCTGATCGCGAAGCTGGACCTCCTGGATCTTGACGCGCACCTCGCGCGGGACGCGGCCGACCTCGAAGCGCCGTGACAGCTGCGACAGCGTGAAGCAGATCGCGAAGTAGATCACCGAGACGATGAGCAGGACCTCGATGGGATTGAAGTACTGCGTGTAGATCGTGCGGCCCTGCTTGAGCAGCTCGAACACGCCGATGGTGCCCACGAGCGAGGTGTCCTTTATCACGGTGGTCAGCTGAGCCATCATCGCCGGGACCATGAGGCGGAGCGCCTGCGGCAGGATCACGAAGCGCATCGACTTGGCGTACGAGAGGCCGAGCGAGC
>JANMWW010000218.1:0-3051 GCA_031394155.1 Chloroflexota bacterium
GCTGCCGCTGAAGCAGGAGCAGCTCGTGATCTCGATCGTCGCAGGCGCGCCGCTCGACGTTTTGCGAGACGGGCTCGATCACGCCGCGATCGTCCGCGCGATGCCGAACACGCCGGCGCAGATCGGCATGGGCGTCACCGCGTGGACCGCTACGGCGGAGGTGGATCGCGAGCAGCGCGATCGCGCGAAGGCGATCCTCGGTGCGCTGGGGGAGGAGATCGAGGTCGACGAGGAGAGCTTCGTCGATATGGCCACGGCACTGTCCGGCACCGGACCGACGTATGTCTTTCTGCTGATGGAGGCGCTCGTCGACGCGGGAGTGCACCTGGGCTTCTCGCGCCGCGTGGCCGAGGAGCTCGTGCTGCGTACGGTGGAGGGGTCGGCCGTCTTCGCGCGACAGAGCGGCCGGCACCTCGCGGAGCTGCGGAACATGGTCACCTCGCCCGGCGGCACGAGCGCGGCCGCGATCTACGAGCTCGAGAAGGGCACGATGCGAACGGTGCTCAGCCGCGCCGTCTACGCGGCGTATCTGAGGACGAAGGAGCTCGGAGTTGAGGCGCAGGCGCGCTCGAAGAAGGAGAAGCCATGAATCGCTGGATCGTCATCGCGCTCGCGCTGGTCGCGGGGTTCTTCCTGTACGGCTACGACCAGCGCACCGACGACACGGGCGTCGAGGTCGCGCTCATCATCGCGATCGCAATGGCGCTCACGGTCGCGGCGCCGCGCGTCGCGATCGCCGTCGCGCTGGCGATCGGACTGCCGATCGCCGCGGGAAGCATGCTGAACGGGAATCCGCCGGGCATCGCGGCGCTGCTCATCGCTGGTACCGGTGCGTTCTTGGGATACGTGATGCGAAGGTCGGCCGCCCGCGCGAGCGTGTAGTTACGCGTCGACCTGTTCGACCTCGAAGCGTTCGCCGGCGCGGCTGATCCGCGCGAGGGCATCGATGGCTCCCCGGTAGGCCTTGCCGCCCTTCACGAGAGCCTCGAACGTCTTCGCTGGCGAGATGCGCGGCCACATCAACAGAGTGGTGGTGTGAGGCGCGCCCTCCGACAGGAAGCGTTCGAGGTCGGCGAGCGTCAGCAGAACGATGGCGGCGCTGGCGGTGTTGCCCTCCGGCGCCCACTTCATCTGACGCGTTTCCCATGCGGCAAGCCAGCTCGGTGCGGCTCCGTCGTGACCGATCACCGCGACGAGCGGCGTCGGACCGAATTGCCAGAGCCACGCGGCCGTCTCGGCGATGGTCTCCGGGTCGGCAAGAGGACGCCAATTGGCGTCGGCCGGCGGGAGCTCCACGACGTAGCGGTCGAATGCGACCTGGCTTACCTGCATGACGACATCGGAATACACCTGCCAGGCAAGCGTGCCGAGTCCCCGGTTGGGGGTAGGCGGCTTAGTACTTGGGTACGGGCGGAGACCTAGCCGCTACGGCGCAGGCGTGGGTCGAGGGCGTCCCGCAGGGCGTCGCCGAGGTAGTTGAACCCGAACACGGCGGTGAAGATCGCGAGGCCCGGGCCGACGCTCATCCACCACTTGAGGTTCGGCAGGTAGCGCTGCGAGTAGTTGATGTCCTGCCCCCACGACGGGTAGGGCGGCTGCGGGCAAAGCCCGAGGAAGGACAACGCCGCCTCGGCCAGGATCGCGAAGGCGGTCGACAGCGTCGCCTGGACGATGAGCGTGTTCATGATGTTCGGGAAGATGTGGCTGGCCACGATGCGCAGCGGTGTGGCGCCGATCGTCCTCGCGGCGACGATGTAGTCGCGAGACCGGACCGCGAGCACCTGGCCGCGCGTCAACCTCGCATACGCAGGGATCGCCACGATTCCGATCGCGATCATCGCGTTCTGGATCTGCGGACCGAGCGCCGAGGTGATCGCGATCGCGAGGATCAGCGCCGGGAACGCCAGCAGCGCGTCGATGCCGCGCATGATCAGCAGGTCGAACTTTCCACCGAGGTAGCCCGCGGCCAGGCCGAGCGATGTCCCGACGAGCAGACCGATCGAGACTGAGATCACGCCGACGGAGAGTGACACGCGGGCGCCCCACATCACGCGCGAGAGCATGTCGCGACCGAGATCGTCGGTCCCGAGCCAGTGCGCCGAGCCTGGCGGGATCAGCGAGTCGCTCACGTTCACCTTGATCGGGTCATACGGCGCGATGAATGGAGCGAACGCGGCCACGAACAGCCACCCGAGAACGATCGCTCCCCCGACGATCATCCGCGGGTTACGGCGTAGGAAATAGAGCGCCGACCCCAGCCGGTCGTCGCTGGCGTGGCGGACGGCGAGTGGCACGGTCGCGCCGGCCATCAGGCTGCCGACCCGCTGTACGAGATCCGCGGGTCGATCCACGCGTACAGCACGTCAACGAGCAATGTGCTCAACATGAAGGAGAACGCTGACACGAGCACGACGCCCTGCACGACCGGGTAGTCGTTCGACGGGATGGCCTGCACCGCAAGACGGCCGATGCCTGGCCAGAAGAAGATCGTCTCCGTGATGACGGCGCCCTCGATGATCGCGCCGATCTGGATACCGATGAGGGTCACCACCGGGATGAGCGCGTTCTTCAGCGCGTGCCGCGTGATGACCGTGCCCTCGCGCAGCCCCTTCGCGCGCGCGGTGCGCATGTATTCCAGACCGAAGACGTCGAGCAGGCTCGAGCGCACCTGGCGCAGGTTCACCGCCAGGCTTGCGGTCGCGAGCGTCACCGCGGGGAGCACCAGGTAGCGCAGGTTTTGGCCCAGGTCCGTGGTGATGGCCGTGTAGCCGCCGGGCGGGAAGAGGTGCCCAGGGATGACGTACGCGAACAGGAGGATGAGCACGATGCCCAGGAAGAAGGTCGGGAACGAGACCCCCAGCAGCGTGATGCTCGTCGACAGCAAATCGACGACTGAGTTGCGCTTCACCGCCGAGAGGATGCCGATCGCGAGGGCGAAGGTGATCGAGATCAGGAGTGCCGCGACCCCGAGCTCGAACGTGGCCGGCAGGCGTTCGATGATGGCCTCCGAGACCTTCTGCTTGTTCTGGAACGAGCGGCCCAGGTCGCCCT
>JANMWW010000240.1:0-8563 GCA_031394155.1 Chloroflexota bacterium
GGTCCGGCGTACACGCTGTAGAGCCCGACCAGTGAGAGCGACACAGCGAAGAGCGGCGCGATGAACCCGCGCTTCCAGCCCGCGAACGCCGCGAGCGCGACGACCGCGATGACGACAAGATCGAACATGCGGCGCAGTCTAGTGGGGAGCCGACCAAGCGCTGGGGTCAGGAAGCGACCGGGGTATGTAACGAAAAGGAGCGCCGAGGCGCTCCCTTCCGCTGACTCAGAGTTCGCTGGTGGCTCCTAGTGCTTGCCGCCTGTGGCGACGAAGCTCACGCAGTCGCCCTGGTTCTTGAACGATGGATTGTCGAATGTCTGCCAGCCACCCTTCTTGCATTCGTCCTTGTTCGTGGGCGAACCTGAGGAAGATGAGGACGACAGCGAGACGCCGTCGACCAGGAATCCATTACCAGCGTTGGCGGGGTTCGCCGTGCCGCTCTCACGGAAGAGAAGCTTGCTGGTCGCCGGGACCGCGTTGCCGTTGCCAACTTGCTCCGGGTCGTACCGGTAGTAGTCCTCCCAGGTCGTGCCGGTGATCTCGAGCGCGCCGTCGATGTAGATCCTGACCACGTCGTTGCCAGGACCGTCGATGAAGTCGATCGAGAACCGTATCGAATGCGCGCTCGCGCGGCTGAGGGTGGCGATCTCGGTCTCCTTGAAGTTCGCCACGTGGCCGAGGGGGCCGTTGTCGGTCACGTCGACGAAGAACACGTGCACTCCGTCCGTCTGGTCTTCGAAGCGCAGGTAGCTCATGCGCGAACCGTTGCCGTCATCCGGACTGACCGATACGTGCATGCCGGGCTGCAGCGCGAGTTGCGTGCTGCCGATCGAGAAGCTGGCGTCGAAGCGCGACTGAGTCGCGCGCTCGCCTGCCGGACTCGAAAGACCCGGTGAGAACGTCTGGTCGCTGAAGCTTCCACTCGTGACCGCATCGGACAAGCGAAGCGCCTGGGTGCCGAAGCCGTACCCGGCAGCGGCCGCGTACGCCAATACATTCGCGACCTCGACGTCGTATGGACCGGTCTTCATCCATTCTTGCTGGCCATTGATGTCGCCGAGGTGATAGTCCGTTGGCTCGAACGTGATCGGCCCGCGACTGTCGGCCAACGCGATGGCGCCGGTCATGGCAAGTGTCAATGCGACGACCGCCACAAATGCAAACTGATTCCTAGCTCTCAATGGATACCTCCGACAATTTCGCCAAGACCGCGAATCCCACCCAGCGGTCACGGCGAATCATGACGAACCGTGACACAGGAGGTATGACCGAATCGTCATGGTGGGCGACCACGGGATCGAACCGTGGACCTTCTCCGTGTAAAGGAGACGCTCTAACCAGCTGAGCTAGTCGCCCGCGTTCAGTATGACGCGGCAGTTCGCTCGGCAGCCACCCACGGAAGAGGCGGAAGTGGAAAGAGGCGCACGTTCCGCCCGGCGAGGATCAGCGCATCGGCGAGTCCTTCGAGTCTTCCGAGCTGCGTGGCGAAGAAATCGAATCTCTCGGCCGCGCGCTCGTCGAGCGGCCATTCCTGACCACTGTGGCGCGCGATGATCTGCCACAGCTGGAAGTAATCGCGCGTCAGATCGTCGGCGCGCTCGTCGAGCTGCACCTGGTAGCGGCAGCGCATGATCCGCAGGCTCGCCGCCTCGAATGCCGAGAGCCGCCCGAGCGCAGCGAGGAATTCGCCGCGCAGCTTGCGCGCTTCGTCGCTCGACGGGTCGGCGCGCGAGCGCCGATACGTGCGGCTGCGAAGCTTCGCTTGCACTGAGAGCTCCCGATGGCGCTCGTCGAGATGCTTGCGGAAGCGTTCCGCACCGACACCGGTCGTCGCCCAGATCACTGGCGCGCGTGGCGGCATTTCGTTCGCGATTATCCTGCGCCATACATGCGCGACAAGACCTTTTCAGACGCATGAAGGCGTGAGACAATGAATGAACGCACTCTCATCGATGGGCTGCTCGCGAGCGCCCGAGTCATCGCGGTCGTCGGCTACTCCTCTGATCCCACCCGACCCAGCAACTCCGTGTCTCGTTACCTGCGCGGCCAGGGCTACCGCATCATCCCGGTGAATCCGCAGCTCCGCGCCGCCGAGGTGAGTGGCGAGCGTTCGTACAGCACGCTCACCGAGATCCCGAAGGACATCGCGATCGACTTCGTCGATGTCTTCCGCCGCGGCGAATACCTCGATGCGGTCGTCGACGACGCGCGGGCCGCCGGGATCGGCGCGATCTGGTTCCAGCTCGACCTTGCAAACGTCGCCGCAGCGCGGCGCGCCGAGGGACTCGGGATGAAAGTGGTCTGGGATCGCTGCACCGCCATCGAGCATCGGCGCTGGCGGCGAGATCGTCAGCCGCCACCGACCTAGCGGATTACATCCGGCTGCGGGGCGTGAGCGCGATCTCCTTCGATACGTCCTCGCCGCGCTCCACTCGCGACCAGAACGGGTCGAGCTCGATGCGCGAGTTCATCTGCTGCAGCGTCGCAATGAGCGACGCGAAGGCGGGGAGCCGGTAGGGCTTGGTGTTGACGTTCACCGTCGTGTCGCGGCCCCGCGCCACGAAGTGCGGCGCCGACACGCCCGAGTGCCCTCCCGGATAGCGCTTCGCGTCGATCCGTTGCAGCCCGCCGATCGGTACGCGCTCGACCATCGTGCCGAAATTCGTGCGATACACGAGCTCGTCACCCTCGATCGCGAGCGTCGTGAAGTACGCCTGATTCACGACGATGAGAGCGTTGACCGCGAGCAGTCCGAGGCCGATCACGACCATCACTGGATCTCCCCCAGCCGCGCCGAACACGAGCACGCTGAGCGCGGCGAGTGGGAAGAACGTGAACGAGGGCCACAGCAGCGCGAGCGACGGACGCATCGGGCTCACGCTCCGAGTCTAGCCGCGCACTGCGCGGAGGATGGCTACGACGTCGGCGCGATCGCCAGCCGCCGCTCAACGCTCTCGAGCGCGGTCCTGATCGCGCGCGTCGCGCCAAGACGCTCGCTGTCATCGATGAGCACGTCGGGATCGTCGAACTCGGCCAGTCGCGCGCGATAGAAGTCGCGAAGCGCGAAGAGACCATCGCGGATGGCCATCGGCACATACCCGCGGTCGTCGGTCTGCGACGCGATGCGGAACTCGAGCTCGGCCGCCCGGTAGCAGTTGCGGCATACGAAGACGACTCGCTCGAGACCGTTGTCGAGCACGCGCGTCGGGTGCGCGTCGGCGCTGATGTCCTCGGCCCGGCAGCGTGGGCAGCGGAAGATGCGCATGCGTCAACGTCCCTCGCGCCCGACGGACTTCGATAGAATGATGTCTCCGGCCCAGGTGGTGTAATGGTAGCCACGCAGGTTCGAGGGGCCTGTGTCCGCAAGGACGTGGGGGTTCAAATCCCCCCCTGGGCACAGCACGCATCGGTCACGATCACACCCTCACTCGCGCCCACTCTCCGCTCCGAAATCGCACCGTGAGGAGCGCGGCGCGAACGAAGTAATCCACGGTGACGGCGAGCCAGATCCCGGTGAGCCCCATGCCCAGCGGAAACGCCAGCGTATAGGCGAGCGGTAGCCGGATCAGGAACCAGCTCACCACAGA
This sequence comes from Chloroflexota bacterium, assembly GCA_031394155.1. Classification (GTDB taxonomy): domain Bacteria; phylum Chloroflexota; class Limnocylindria; order P2-11E; family P2-11E; genus CF-39. The sequence continues at coordinate 3,588 of JANMWW010000240.1, forward strand.
GGCGATCAGCGGAAAGCGCGTGTCGCCCGCGCCGCGCAGTGCTCCGCCGAGCGCGAAGATCACTGCCTGCGCCGGCTGGCCGAGACCCACGATCGCGAGCGCGCCGATCCCCGCGATCTGGACGGCCGGTGAATTTGTGAAGAGACCGAGCAGAAAGCCGGGGATCAGCACGAACAGCAACCCCGCGATCGTCGCCCACACGAGGGCCATGCCTGCCGCCGACCACCCTGCGCGCATCGCGCGCTCCCGGTCACGCATGCCGAGCGCCTGACCGACGAGCGCGCTCGCCGCCGCGGAGAAGCCGATGCACGGGAAGAACGAGAACGTCTCGATCTGGCCGACGATCTGGTGCGCGGCCACTTGTTCGGTCCCAAGTCGGAAGACGAAGACGGAGAGCGCAAGGATGCCGAAGCTGAACGTCGCGCTTTCGGCGGCGGACGGCAGGCTGATCCCGAAGATGCGCCGGACCGTCGCCTTCGTGAGATGCCACGTGCCTCCCGCGATGGACAGGCCGGCGACGCCGCGCCACAGCAGGACGATCATCGCGATCATCCCAAGGATCCAGACGATCGCCTGCGCGTAGGCCGCGCCCATCGGGCCGACGCCCAGCACGTTGATCAGGACATATGCGAGCGCCAGGCTTACGATCGCACCGGCACTGGTGAGGTACATCGGCGTGCGGGTGTCGCCGGCCGCACGCATGGCGGACGTCCCGATCAGCCACACCGTCGATGCGCCGCTTGCCGCACCGATCACCCGCAGGAACGGCGCCCCCACCGCTACGACCTCGTCGCTCGCGCCAAGAAGTAGCAGCAGGGGCTCGGCGAAGACGACGAACATCACCCCGAAGGCGATCCCGGCGAGCCCGCCGAGCACGAGCGACTGTCTGGTGGCGTCCGCGGCGTCCTGCGGCTTTCCCTCCCCCATCCGCCGGCTGACGATCGCGATCGTGCCGATCGCGAGCGATCGCCACACCGGGAACAAGAGAAAGAGGAAGTTGCCCGCGGCGCCGACGCCCGCGGTCGCATTCGCCCCGAGATGACCGACGAGTGCGAAGACCGCGGCGGTGCCGCCGGCGCTGACGGATTGTTCGATGATCCCGGGCCACGCCAGCTCCAGCGCGGCACGCGCGGGTGACAGCCGCGCGAGCTGCGCCGCTCGCGCGCTGGGCGCAGGTGATTCTTCGAGCTCGATCTCGTCGGCGGACTGGACGGTCACGCCGTGACGGTCACTCCCTGGCCCGCGGTCACCTCACCGATCCGCGTGGCGGAGACGCCGTGCGCCGCTCGCGCGCGTTCCCACGCCTCTGCGTGTTGCGCTGGGACACCGATGAGCAAACCGCCCGAGGTCTGCGGATCGAGCGCGAGCGTGCGCAGCGCTTCGTCAGCGCCGTCGATGCGGACACGTCCCTCCGCGAGAAAGTGCGCCTGGTTGCGCTCGAGACCACCAAAGCTCGTACCGGACGCATGCGCGCGAGCGCCGGGCAGAAGCGGCACGTCGGCCATGTGGATGCGGACCTCGAGGCCCGCGCCCACGGCCATCTCGTGCGCGTGTCCCGCGAGCCCGAACCCCGTCACATCGGTCGCGGCGTGCACGCCGGCGTCGACCGCCGCGCGCGCTGCCTCGCGATTCGACGCCACCATCGATGCGACCGTCGACGCGAGATCTTCCGGCGACAGATCGCCGCGCTTGTGCGCCGTCGTGAGCACGCCCGTGCCGATCGCCTTCGTCAGCCAGAGCGCGTCTCCCGCGCGAAGGGCGTCCTTCCGCAGGATGCGCTTCGGATCGACGCGACCCGTGACCGCGAGGCCGAACTTCGGCTCGCGGTCGATGACCGTGTGTCCACCCGCGATGACGCCGCCCGCCTCGCGGACCGTGTCGACGGCGCCCGCGAACATGCGCTCGAGCTGCGCCAGCGGCGCGTCCTCAGGCCATGCCGCGATCTGCAGCGCGAACAGGACCTCGCCACCCATGGCGTACACATCGGACATCGCGTTCGCGGCCGCGATGGCGCCGGACGCGTACGCGTCGTCGACGATCGGTGGGAAGAAGTCGAGCGTCTCGACGATCGCGATGTCGGGCGCGACGAGGTACACCGCGGCGTCGTCGGCGCGAGAGAGACCGACGAGCAGCTCGGCGGGCGCGGGTTGCGATGCGAGTGGACGCAGGACCTGCGCCAATGGGCCGGGGCCCAGCTTGGCTCCTCAGCCGGCGCAGGCAGACAGCGTGGTCAACCGCACCTCGTCACGTGTGAACACAGAGTGAGTCTAGTTACGGGAGCACGCCGCGACCGATCGGCCTCAGGCCCGGGCTACGGCGGTCTCGATCTCCTCTGCCTTGTCCGCATCCGACTTCGTGTGGTGGACGGTCTCGGGCGCGTGCTGTGGCGGTGAGTAGACCGTGAATAGCTTCAGCGGCTCCTCACCGGTGTTGATCACATTGTGGGTCGTGCCGGCGGGGACGCAGATCACCGCGCCCTTGTCGAACGGTCGCTTGGCGCTTCCGAGTACCGCGACGCCCTCGCCTTTGACTACGTAGAGCAGCTGATCCACATTGCCGTGGACTTCCGTCCCGATCTCCTCGTTGGGAGCGAGGGCCATCAAGACCAGTTGGCTGTGGGATCCGGTGTACAGGACCCTTCGAAAGTCGGCGTTCACTTTCGCGGCTTGCTTCACGTCGATAACGCGTGGCTCGGTCATCGTTGCACCTCCAACTCTTGTCCCACTCTGCGGATGAATCAGGTCATCGAATAGAGCCGAACGGCACCGTTCATAGTTGTGGCAGCGCGGAGGGCGCGCGGATCGTCGTGTACCAGACGCCGAGCGCGAGAATGATGAGCAGCGCGGCCAGGCCGAGATATTCCGGCGAGCGCCCTCGACGGATGATCACGGCGAGCAGCAGCACGGTCGCGGCGATCACGAGCGCGAGATCGAGCGCGAGGAAGATCACCAGAGAGTTCAAATGACGTTGTGCTCCCGGATAAGATCGCCGCGCGCGAAGCGATCGTAGGAGAGCGCCGTGATGTCGAGCGTTGTCTTTCCGTCGACGATCAGCTCGGCGATGGCCTCGCCCGCCGCGGGCGCATGCATGAGTCCGTGTCCCGAAAAACCGGCCGCGCACACGAAGCCATGCACGGTGGCGATGTTGCCGAGGATCGGGTGCTTGTCGGGTGTGTCCTCGTAGAAGCCGGCCCAACCCGTCTTCACATTGGCCTTCTCGAGCGCGGGCATGCGATCGAGAGCGCGCTCGACGATCGTCGGGAGGAAGTCCCAGTTCACTGAGTCGTCGAAGCCCGGCTTGTCCGCAGGATCGGCCATGCCCATCAGCACACCACCCGACTCGCGATGGAAATAGAAGCCCGTCGCCATCTCGACGGTGAGCGGGAAGTCGCGATCCAGGCCGGCGACCGGATCGGTGACGAAGATCTGGCGGCGGAGCGGTGTGATCGGCAGGTCGATCGCGACGAGCTTCCCCACCTCGCCCGCCCACGGGCCCGCGGCGTTGACGACCGTCGGCGTGGCGATCGTCACGCTCGACGTCCGCACCGCCGTCACGCGCCCCTTCTCGCGGTCGACCGCGGTGACCGCATCACCTTCGCGAAATCGAACACCCTTCTCGCGCGCGCGCGCGACGTACCCATTGAGCAGGGACGTCGGGTCGAGGTGCCCGTCCTTCTCGCAATAGGTCGCGAAGCGCACATCGTCGACACGTATCTCGGGGAAGAGCTCGTGCACCTCGCCTCGATCGAGCCGGCGCGCGGGGACGCCGAGCCGCGACCAGAGCTGCAGGGAGCGCTCGAAGGACGCCGCGTCGCGGTCATTCGTGATGAGGAAGAGATAACCGACCTGCTGGAAGTCGGGGTCGACGCCCATCTCTTCAGCGAAGTGCTCGAGCCGCGGAAGCGAGCGCTGAGAGAGACGTACGTTGATCTCCGTCGAGAACTGGAGCCGTATGCCGCCGGCGTTGCGCGAGGTCGAGCCGCTGCCGAGGCGATCGCGCTCCAGCACAACGACGTCGCGCACGCCCTTCGCCGCGAGGTGGTACGCGATCGACGCGCCGATGACGCCGCCGCCGATGACGACGACGTCTGCGTGCTCCACGCTCGCAGGACCGCCGGCTATGACTGCTCGGGCGGCACGGCCGACGGCGCGATCCGCACCATCGCGAGCATCGCCTTGTAGACCTCGAGATAGTCACGCGCGCCGTAGGCCACGGCGCGCGCGCCAGACCGGCGCGTCGCCGGAATGAGCTCGGCCATGTCGGCCATCGCGGACGTGAGGAAGATGAGCTCTACTTCCTGACGACCCTTCGGCACGAGCGGCTTCGTACGGGCCGAGCTGTCCACGGCTCGCTCCGCACCTTCGCGCAGCGCTTCGCACACTCTGGCTGGATGGAGCATCTTCGCGGCGAAACGCCCAACCGCCTCCTTGGTGCGCACCGTGACAACGTTGTCGCGGCCGAGGAGCTGGCGTGCCTCCGTGCAGGTCGCATCGTCGCCCGCGACGAGCGACACAGTTGCGCCGAAGTAGCCCGCGAGATACGCGTTGAGCGCCGTCTCACCGACAGCCTTGCCGTTCAGGCGAAGCTCGTAGATCGAGCGGCTCGCGTAGGTGTGGTCGAGCACACCCTTAGGATGACCGGCGCGCGCGTGATAACCGACGAAGAAGCAGGTGTCGTATCCGCCGTCGATGCCCTGGCCCATGCTCCAGGGCTTCGCAGTCCCGACAAGAAGCTCAGCGCGTGGATCGAGATCGTCGGCGTAGATGTTGTGCATCGAGCCGTGTGAATCGTTGACACAGAACTTACCGGCACCGGCGCTCGCGGCGCCCTCGATGCAGGCGTTGGCTTCGTCCGCCATCCAGCGGCGCGCGCGCTCGTACTCAACGCCTTGCATCATCACGTGGCTGTACGCAGCGACGCCGCCGAGGCCTTCCATGTCGACTGAGATCCATACGCTCGACGCGGTCCGCTTCGGC
>JANMWW010000255.1:0-7054 GCA_031394155.1 Chloroflexota bacterium
GGATCAATTACTGCGCCCCCCGCGACGGGATGAGCTGGCGCAGGGCGCCGATCGCGCGGAACTGGATCCCGCGCACGGTGCCTTCGTGCTTGCCCACGATCCCGGCGACCTCCTCGGTGCTGTAGCCCTCGAGGAAGCGCAGGACGACGACCTCCTGCTGGAGGGGCGTGAGCTTGGCGATCGCGTCGCGCAGAACGGCGCTGTCAGAGTGAGCGAGGATCTCGACGTCCGGCTCGACGATCTTGTCGACGCCGGGGTGCTCCAGCGCGTCTTCGAAGCTGACCTGGCGGTTGCCCTTGCGTGCGCGGTCGATCACCGCGTTGCGCGCGATGCGGTAGAGCCAGGCGAGGAATGCCTGGCGAGGCTCGTAGCGGGGCATTGCCTTCAGGGCTCGCATGAACACGTCGCTCGTTAAGTCCTCCGCTTCGGCGTCGTCCCGAACCCGGTAGTAGACGTACCGGTAGATCGCGGCGACGTGCCGGTCGTACAGGAGGCCGAAGGCGGCGGATTCGCCGTTGCTGGCACGGATGGCGAGAGCGGCGTCTTCGTCCTGCCCTACCGACGTAACGGCAGCCTGGGAGGGGTCGTTAGGTGCCATCTCTCACCCTAACGAGCCTCGATACGCGCACAGAGCGTCACCGCCAGAATTGGCCCAAATGTCCCCATCCGCATCGCTCCACGATGCCACGGTCGTCCTCGACGACCACCCCGTCCTTCGGGGGGTCTCTTTCGAGGCGACGCCCGGTCTGACCCTCGTCCAGGGCCCCAACGGAGCCGGAAAGACCACCCTTCTGCGAGCTCTCGCCGGCCTGGTGCCCCTGGCGGGCGGTACGCGCTCGGCTGGAGCAGCGCCCCTCTATATCGGGCATCGGACGATGTTGCTGGGGGCGCTCTCGCCACGGGCGAATCTGGCGTTCCTCGCATCGTTCCGTGGCCGGCCAAGTGGCGCGATCGTCCCGGCGCTCGCCCGTTGGGGACTGGCGGATGACATGGATCGTCCCCTCGATCGTCTCTCGGCGGGTCAGCGACGGCGCGCGGCTCTCGCGCGCCTCGACACGGAGCCCGAGGACGTCGTCCTCCTCGATGAGCCGTTCGCTGAACTCGACGCCGAGGGGGCCGCGCTCCTGCGCGGGACCGTGCGCGCAGGGATCGCGCGCGGCCAGGCCGTCGTCCTCGTCACGCACCTGCACGACGAGATCGACCGCGAGACAACGACGCGATTCGTGATCGAGCGCGGCGAAATGCGGCGCGCATGACGGGACGCACGCGGCTCGTCGCGATGCGCGAGCTGGAGGCGGAGCGCGCGCAGCCCGACGGCCTGGTTGCCGCCCTCGTGTTCGCGGGAATGTTGGTTCTGCTCGAGAGTCTCGCGTTCGGGCCCGGTCGCGCGCGCGAGCCCGACGTCGCCAGTGGTGTGTTCTGGATCGCGATCCTCTTCGCGGCGGTCCTCGTCGGCACGCGCTCGTTCGATCGCGACCTCGAGGACGATGCGATCGATGCGATCATCGCCCTCCCGGGTGGACGCGAGGCGATCTATGCGGGCAAGACGCTGGCTCTCGCGCTGCTGCTCGGCATCGTCGCGACGGCCGCCGCGATCTTCGCGATCTTTCTGCTCGACCTCTCGCCCGCGCTCGCGGGGCACGCGCTCGTCGTGTGCGTGCTCGGCGTCATCGCGCTCGCGCCGGTGGTCGTGCTGACCAGCATCGTCGCGTTGCGCGTGCGCGCGCGCGTCGCGGTCGTCCCGATCCTGTCCTTTCCTCTTCTCGTCCCGCAGCTTGTCGCCGCGACGCAGGGCACGAGCGCGGCGCTCCAAGGACGCGGTCCCGAAGCGCTGGCGTGGGCCGGGCTGCTCGCCGCGTTCGCGCTTGTCTATACGGTGCTCGGACTTACCATCGTTCCTGCAGCCATTGAATAGCCGAGCGACGAGCGATTCATTCGCGAGGAGCGAGTCGAACACTCGAGTGACAACGAGAGACTGAGAAAGCAATGATCGAGACAGCCGCATCCACATTTCCCCAGGCCCGTCTGCGTCCCTGGCTCGGGATCGTGGCGGTCGCCCTCTCCATCCTGGCGCTGTGGATGGGCCTCCTGTGGGCCCCCACCGACGCCGTTCAGGGCGACGTCTATCGCATCATCTACGTCCACGTTCCGACGGCGTGGCTGGCGTACCTCGCATTCGTGGTCGTCTTCCTCGGCTCCATCGGATGGCTCTGGACGCGCCGCCCTTGGTTCGACGCGCTCGCGGTCGCATCGGCCGAGATCGGCGTGCTGTTCACCGGCCTCTTCATCGTCGCGGGCTCGATATGGGCCAAGCCGACGTGGGGCGTGTGGTGGACGTGGGATCCGCGTCTGGTCACGACCGCGGTGATGTTCGTGATGTACGTCGGCTACCTGCTGCTGCGCGGCCTGTCGAACGACTTCGAGCGCCGCGCGACACGCGCCGCGATCCTCGGCATCGTCGCCGTCGTCGACATTCCGATCGTCCACCTCTCGGTGCTCTGGATGAACTCGCAGCACCAGCTCCCGACGGTCCTCCGCGCCGCGGGAGCACCATCGCTCGATCCCTCGATGGGGATGACGCTCGGCGTCTCGGTCCTCGCGTTCACGTTCGTCTATCTGGCCCTCATGGTCGAGCGCATGGCCATCGAACGGCAGAAGCAGCAGCGCGTGCTCGCGGTGCGGGAGCTCAGCGCGCCGCGTTCTGGAGAGCTCGCATGATCGACAACCTCGGTTTCATCGTGGCGGCGTACGTCGTCGTGTGGGGCGGGATCGGCGTGTATGCCGTGAGCCTGGCTCGGCGCCGTGGCCGGCGCTGAATCCGCTGCGAGGGCGCCGCTCCTCTCACCGCGCCGTCTTCTGCTGATCCTCGCGTTGCTTCTCGCCGTCGGCATCGCGTTCTTCGCAGTGCAGGGCCTTGCGACCAGCGCGGTGTACTACCTGACGCCAACGGAGGCGCGCGAGAAGCACATCGGCCCAGACACACCCGCTCGTCTGGGCGGGCTCGTGCTTCCCGGGACGCTGCACTACGACCCGCAGACGCGAGCGCTCGTGTTCGCGCTGTCGGACGGCACCACCAACATCGCCGTCGTCGGCAACGGCGCGCCGCCCGCGCTGCTCAAAGAGGGCGCTGGCGCGGTGGTCGAAGGCGCATTCGCGGCGGACGGCACGTTCCGCGCGACGAGCGTGATCGCGAAACACGACGAGAAATACGCGCCGCCATCGCCGGGTACGACGCCCGCGCACCAACAGCCTTGATGCGTTCGAGCGCCACGGGGAACAGTTGAGCTTCGCCGACTTCGGCAGCGCCGCGCTGCGCGCCGCCCTTCCGCTCGCGATCTGGGGAGTGGGCGCTGCGGCCTACGCGGCCGCGAAGCGCGATGGGCGCGCGCTCGCGTCGGCCCGCTGGTCCGCGCTCCTGGTGTTCGTGCTCGTGGTCATCGCCGTGCTCGCGATGGAGGGCTCGCTCATCACGCACGACTTCTCGGTGCGGTACGTCGCGCAGAACAACGCCCTCGAGACGCCGATGTTCTTCACGGTCATCTCGCTGTGGGCGGCGCTCGAGGGATCCATCCTGCTCTGGGCCGTCGTGCTCGCCGGAGCGACCGCTTACATCGCGTGGCGCGGCACGCGCGAGCTTCCCCGCCTCGGGACCACCGCACTCGCGGTCCTGCTCGGGATGGTCGTGTTCTTCCTGCTCCTCGTCACGACCGGTGCCGCGGATCCATTCCTGCGCATCGATCCACCGCTCAATGGCAACGGCCCGAACCCGCTGCTGCAGAACCATCCGCTCATGGCGCTGCACCCGCCGCTCCTCTATCTGGGCTACGTGCTCTTCTCTGTGCCGTTCGCGTATGCGATCGCATCGCTCATCCTCGGCGAGGGCGGCGATCGCTGGCTGGTCGCGACGCGCCGCTACGCGCTCGTGTCGTGGGGTCTGCTCGGGGTCGGCATCGTCGCGGGCTCGTGGTGGTCGTACGCGGTCCTTGGCTGGGGCGGCTATTGGGCGTGGGATCCGGTCGAGAACGCCGCGATCATGCCTTGGCTCACCGCGACCGCGTACCTGCATTCGGTCATGGTCGAGGAGAAGCGACGGCTGTTGCGAAGCTGGAATCTCTCGCTCGTCATCGCGACGTTCGCGCTGACGATCCTCGGCACGTTCCTCACGCGCAGCGGTGTCGTGAACTCCGTGCACGCGTTCACGCAATCAGCAATAGGTCCCCTCTTACTCGGTTATCTCGTAGTGGTCATCGTTCTATCAATTGGCCTGCTGCTGTGGCGCCTGCCGCAGCTCGCCGACACCGGCGGGCTCGGAGCGCCGCTCTCGCGTGAAGCGATCTTCCTCTTCCAGAACGTCGTGTTCGTGGCCGCCACCCTGACGGTGCTGCTGGGGACGCTCTACCCGCTCATCGTGGAGGCGGTCTCCGGCGCGCAGCTCTCGATCGGCCGGCCCTACTTCGATCGGGTCGAGGTGCCGCTCGGCCTCGCACTCCTGTTCCTCATGGGCATCGGGCCGCAGCTCCCGTGGCACGGCGCCTCGCGCGCGACATTGGAGCGCCAGTTCACCGTGCCGATCGCGGCGGCCGCGGTGGGTGCCGCGATCGCGGTCCTCGTCGGCATGAGCGCTCCGTTCGCCGTGCTCACGTACGCGCTGTCTTGTTTCGTCGCCGCGACCGTCGCGCAGGAGTTCGCACGCGGCATGCAGGCGCGGCACATCCTGCACGGCGAAGGGCACGCGACCGCATTCGCGAACCTGCTTCGTCGCAGCGGCCGTCGCTATGGCGGATACATCGTCCATCTCGGCATCGTCGTGATCGCGGTCGCGGTCGCCACGAGCCAGGCAGGGAGCATCCAGGTGGAGAAGACGCTGGCGCCCGGCGACAGCGTCGCCGTCGGCGCATACACGGTGACCCTCGTATCGCTTCGCAACACCTCCGAGCCGCAGCGAGACGTGCTCGCGGCAGAGCTCGCGGTGACCGGCAACGGCGCGAACGAGCATCTTCGGCCTGCGCTCGTCTCCTACCCGAACTCGACGCAAGCAGTCGGCTCGCCCGGGATCGCGGCCGGCGCGCGCGACGACATCTACACGATCCTCGCCGCGTACGACACGCGCGCGAACGCGTGGGCGACGATCCGCGTGCTCGTGATCCCGCTGGTGTCGTGGCTCTGGGCAGGCGGCGCGATCATCGGCCTCGGCGCGATCATCGCCGCACTCCCGCAGCCAAAACGCCGCGCGGTCCTGGCGCGCGGCGTCCCGGCCGAGGCGCGCGTGCCGGTCGAGGGATAGATGGAGCGCGCGACGTCGCAGCTCCCGCCTAGCCGCATCCGTACGGCCGTCCGGTACACCGTTGTCGCAGGCATCGCGATATTGGTTTTTGTGCTCCTCCTCGCATTCCGGCGCGATCCGCATGACATCCGCACCGGCACCGTCGGCAAGCCGGCGGCGGCGTTCACGCTGCAGAGGCTCGACGGGTCCGGCGCGCTCAGGCTCGACGACGCGAAGGGCAAGATCACCGTCGTGAACTTCTTCGCCTCGTGGTGCATCCCGTGCAAGGAAGAGAATCCTGCGCTGGTGCGCGTGTACGAGCGCTACCGCGCGAGCAGCGACGTCGTCTTCATCGGCGTGCTCTACCAGGACTCGCGTGACAACGGGCTCAAGTACGTCCAAGACAACGGTGTGACCTGGCTCACGGGCAGCGACGACGACGGACGCGTGGCGTTCGCGTACGGGGTGTTTGGGATCCCCGAGACATACTTCATCGGCGCGGACGGCATCATCGCAGGAAGGCACATCGGTCCGATCGACGAGAACACCCTGATCACGGCGATCGACACGCTGCGGGCGAAAGCCGCCGCCCGATGACGAGGTCGCGCATCGTGATCGTCGTCGCGCTCCTCGCCGTGCTCGGCGCCGTCGGCTGGAGCGCGCGTCCGCACGTCGAGACGGGGGCCGAGCGCGTGGATCGCATCACCTCGGAAATACGATGCGTCGTGTGCCAGGGCCTTTCGGTGAAGGACTCACCCGCCGAGAGCTCGCGTCAAATGCGCGACATCGTGATCCAACGCGTCGCCGAAGGACGCACCGACGACCAGATCCGCGACGAGTTCCGCGCGAACTACGGCGACTGGGTCGTGCTCGCGCCGCCGCTCGCGTCGTGGGCCGGCCTCGTGTGGCTCGTACCGTTCGTCGCGTTGGTGGTGGGACTGACGCTGGGGTGGCGATGGCTCCAGGCGAAGCCGGACGCGCTTCCCGATGCCGCGCCGTCCGACCTCGCGGCGCTGCGCGCACGCGTGGCCCGCGAGGAAGCTCTCGACCTGCCGTCGTGACGTACTTCCTGTTCACATCGCTCTTCCTCGCCGCGCTGGCGTTCGCGGTCCGGCCCTTCCTCGCGCGGCGCGCCGCCGCTTGGCCCGCGGAGCCGGCCGACCTGCGCGACGACGTCTCGCGCGCGGTGAGCAGCCTGCGCGATCTCGAGTTCGCGCGCGCGGCCGGCACGATCGCGCCGGAGGACCACGCGCGCCTGCGCGGCCTCCTCGAACGGAGCGCGTTCACGCGCGAGCGCGCCGAGCGCGTCACGCCTGTACCGTGGCGAACGCTCGTCATCGCCGCGCTGCTCGCCGGCACCGCAGCGGTCCTCGTGGCCGTATCGCTGCCGCAGTCCGCGGGCGATCGCGCACCCGGCGAGCCGCTGACCGGCACGGTCGCGAACAACGGTCCAAGCCTCGCGGAGCTGGAGCAACGCGCGAAGGCGAATCCCACGGACATCCCGAATCAGCTCGCGCTCGGCGATGCGTATCTCCAGTCGAGCAACCTGAGCGGCGCGGTCGCCGCGTACCAGGCCGTGCTCGCGCGCGACGCGAACAACATCTCCGCGCTCGATGGCCTGGCCATCGTCCTGTACCGCTCGGGGGAGTCGAAGGGCTCGCTCGTCGCGCTGGACAAAGTGCTTGCGCTGCGGCCGAAAGATCCGGACGCGCTCTTCCTGAAGGGCCTCGTCCAGTACCAGACCCAGGACTTCGCGGGCGCCGTGAAGACGTGGCAGGTGTTCCTCGACGT
>JANMWW010000303.1:0-10135 GCA_031394155.1 Chloroflexota bacterium
GTCATACCCGCGATGTAGTCGGCGACCGCGCGCTTGGTGCCGTCTCGCTCTGCGATCCGCTGATGCTCGACGGGCATCCGCTCTGGGTGCTTCTCGAAGTACTGGAGCAGCTCCCACAGGAGGCGCTGGGCCTTCTCGTCCTCAGTCTTCGCCGGGCCGGCGAGGTAGACGTTCTTGAACATGTACTGCCGCAACGCGTTCGTCGCTTCAAGCACCGCGAGGCTCATCGTGACGCCGCTCTTTCCGTAGGAGGTCGCGATCACGTCGAAGATCATCGTGTCGAGACGTTCGGCGCGGTCCTTGCCGAGCGCGATTCGGATCTCGATGGGGATGTCGGACTCGGCGATGATGCCGGCGCGCATCGCGTCGTCGATGTCGTGATGCAGGTAGGCGATCTTGTCGGCGTAGCGCACGACCCACCCTTCGGGCGTCTCGGGCTCGCCCCACGCGGCGGTCTCGAGGCCACCCTCGGTCGGCGCGCTGTGCTTGAGGATGCCATCGAGAGTCTCGTGCGTGAGGTTGAGACCCGCGCCGTTCTTTTCCAACTTCTCAGCGATGCGCACGCTCTGGCCGTTGTGGCGGAAACCGTCGGGGAGGAACTTCGCGAGGAGCTCCTCGCCCACATGCCCGAACGGCGTGTGGCCGATGTCATGGCCCAGCGCCATCGCCTCGACCAGGTCCTCGTTGAGCCGCAGCGAGCGTGCGATCGACCGGCCGATCTGGCTCACCTCCAGGATGTGCGTGAGCCGCGTGCGGTAGTGGTCGCCGACTGGCGCGAGAAAGACCTGCGTCTTGTGTTTGGTGCGGCGGAAGGCCTTGCTGTGCACGATGCGGTCACGGTCCACCGCGAAATTCGTCCGCGTCGGGGACGGCTCCTCAGGCTTCGCGCGCTTCGCGTTCGCACTCTTCGTCGCGTGGGGAGCGAGCGCGGTCTGCTCGAGCTCCTCGGAGTGCTCCCGGATGCGCAGGGAGGCAACGCTCTTACTACGGGTCAGCTTGGCATCGCGCTCTATTCCGGTCGCCATGACGGTAAGGCTAGCGGATGGACGTCAGATGACCGGAGCGCGCACCGGATCGCTTACGGAGGATCGCCAGCGAGAAAACTCGGCTGAGCTCGATCACGTCGCCGGTGGTCAGCACGCGCGCGAGCCGCCGGCGCGTCGCAGCCGGCAACCCCCAGTTCTCATTGGCGGCCAGCATGCGGTCAAGGGCCGCGAGGTCCTCGTATCGTGAGCGCCACGGGACGCGCTCGCGCCCGATGACGTCAAACCAGCCCTCTCGTACCGTGCGCTGCACCGCTCGCTGCGCGGCGACGATGTCCAGGTCCGGATCTCGCCGGGCCGGTCCGACATCGAGCCGCCGCGCACCGTGGCGCACGGCAACGCGCGCTCGGTATACCGCGGCGGGGCGAACATCGATGACCACGCCGCGCGGCCGCAAGACGGTCCACGCGCTTCGAAGGGCATCGACCATGCCCTCATGGGTAATTCAGCAAAGCGACCACGAGAACAGGACGACGTCATAGGGACCTCCGCGGATCCCGGTCTGCGCTGGCCGCGCGAAGAAGCGCACGCGCTCCATCCCGGGCTTCCGCGCGCGGCTTCGCGCGCGAACGACGAGCGCGGCGTTCGGCTCGATCCCCACGACGCTGCCGGCGCGAGCCGCGTACGCGAGCGTGAGCCGGCCATTCCCGCAACCGACCTCGAGGATGTCCTTGCCTCGAAGCACGACGTGCCGCTCGATGAGCGCGCACTCCTCGTCCGCCGACGGATATTCGCTTGCGTCGTCGAAGCCGCTCCGCTCGACGATGTGACCGAGGGCGCTGAGACTCTTAGCGATCGCGCTCGGCCGTTCCGGCGAGCGCCGCCTGTGCCGCCGCGAGCCGCGCGACCGGCACGCGATAGGTCGACGGCGACACATAGGTGAGCCCGAGCTTGTGACACAACGCGAGCGATGACGGATCGCCGCCGTGCTCGCCGCAGATGCCGATCTTCAGGTCCTTGCGCGTCTTGCGGCCCTTCTCGATCGAGATCCGCATCATCTCGCCGACGCCTTCCGGGTCGAGGACCTGGAACGGATCGTTGGGGATGATCTTCTTCTCGACGTACTGCGTAAGGAAGCTCTTCTGTGCATCGTCGCGCGAGATGCCGAGGATCGTCTGCGTCAGGTCGTTCGTGCCGAAGGAGAAGAACTCCGCCTTCGTCGCGATCTCATCGGAGATGAGGCAGGCGCGCGGGATCTCGATCATCGTCCCGAACTTGTACGGCACCTTCTTGCCGCGCTCCTTGAAGATCGCCTCCGCGACGGCCGTGGTCTGCTTGTACAGCTCGTCGAGCTCGCCCATCGTGCCGACCAGCGGCATCATGATCTCGGGCTTGGCCTTCACACCCTTCCCCGCGACGTCGATCGCCGCGCCGAGGATCGCGCGGATCTGCATCTCGAGGATCTCCGGGTAGATCAGGAGCAGCCGGCAGCCGCGCAGCCCGAGCATCGGGTTGTCCTCCTGGATCTGCTCGAGCCTCTTGAAGATCTTCTCCTTCTTGGCGGTCTCCGCCGGATCCTTGCCGAGCGCCTTGTCGACGGCGATCTCGACGTCGATATCCGCGTATTCGCGGAGGAACTCATGCAGCGGCGGATCGATGAGCCGGATGACGACGGACAGCCCGTCCATCGCGGTGTACATCTCGCGGAAGTCGCCCTGCTGGAACGGCAACAGCTTCGCGAGCGCCGTCTTCCGGCCCTCGACGTCGTCGGCCAAGATCATCTCCTGCACGATCGGCAGCCGCTCCTGCTGCCGGAACATGTGCTCGGTGCGCGCGAGGCCGACGCCCTCCGCGCCGAGCTCGCGGGCCAGACGGCATTCCTCGGGCGTATCGGCGTTCACCCACACACCCAGCGTGCGCCGCTTGTCGGCCCACGACAGGAGCTCGATGAGCTGCGTCTCCTCGCGGAAGTTCGGTTGGATCGTCGGAAGCTCGCCAGCGAATACCTCGCCGGTGGTGCCGTCGATCGAGATCGAGTCGCCTTCCTTGATGACCTTCCCGCCGACGTGCATCTCCCGCTTGCCCAGATCGATGTCGAGCGCGCCTGCGCCCGAAACGCAGGGCAGGCCGAGGCCACGCGCGACGACGGCCGCGTGCGACGTCGAACCGCCGCGCGCCGTGAGAATGCCGGTCGCGGCGACCATGCCGTGGAAGTCATCGGGACTCGTCTCGGGACGGACGAGCACGACGAGCTGCTTCGCGCCCTTCAGCTCCACCGCGCGGTCCGCGTCGAACACCGCGCGACCGGTCGCCGCGCCGGGCGAGGCATTGAGACCCTTCGTGAGATAGCGGCCGGCGGCGCGAGCCTTCTCGACCTCCTTGTCATCGAAGCGAGGGAGCAGGAGCTGCTCGACCTGCGCCGGGTCCACCCGCATGAGCGCCTCGTCCTTGTTGATGAGGCCCTCGCGGACCATATCGGTCGCGATCTTCACGGCGGCGCGCGCCGTGCGCTTGGCGCTGCGTGTCTGGAGCATGAAGAGCTTCCCGCGCTCGATCGTGAACTCGAGGTCCTGCGCATCGCGGTAATGCTTTTCGAGGCGCTGTGCGATCTTCTCGAATTGCGCATAGACCTTCGGCATCTCCTGCTTGAGCTGCGAGATCTTCGCGGGCGTGCGCGTGCCGGCGACGACGTCCTCGCCCTGCGCGTTGATGAGGTACTCGCCGTACAGCTCCTTGACGCCGGTGTTCGGGTCACGCGTGAACGCGACGCCGGTGCCGGAGTCCTCCCCCATGTTCCCGAAGACCATCGTCACGACG
This sequence comes from Chloroflexota bacterium, assembly GCA_031394155.1. Classification (GTDB taxonomy): domain Bacteria; phylum Chloroflexota; class Limnocylindria; order P2-11E; family P2-11E; genus CF-39. Next base: position 3,801 of record JANMWW010000303.1, read on the forward strand.
CTCACGGCCGTGCCGAGGTCGTGCCGGATCTTGAACGAGTTGCGGTAGTCGACGGCGCGCTTTCCGAACCAAGACTGGAACACCGCTTCGATGGCCAGCCGCATCTGGTCGGTGGGATCGTTCGGAAAGTCCTTCTTGGTCTCGCTTTTCACGATCGCCTTGTACTCATCGACGAGCGCGCGCAGCGCCTCCGGCCGCAGATCCGCGTCGGTCTTCGCGCCGCCCTTCTTCTTCTTTGCCTCGAGCGCGCGCTCGAACTTCTCTCCTGAGATGCCGAGCACGATGCGCCCGAACATCGAGATGAAGCGCCGGTACGCGTCCCACGCGAAGCGCGGATTCTTCATGAGCTTCTCGAGTCCGGCGCGCGTCTCGTCGTTGAGACCGAGGTTGAGGACCGTGTCCATCATCCCGGGCATCGACATCGCAGCACCCGAGCGGACGGATACGAGCAGCGGGTTCTTCGGGTCGCCGAGCTTCTTGCCCGTGGCCGTCTCAACTGTGGCGAGGGCCTTCTCGACTTGGTCCCACAGTCCGGCGGGAAGCTTCTTGTCCCCGGAGAAGTACGCGTTGCAGGCTTCGGTGGTGATGGTGAATCCGGGAGGCACCGGCAGGCCCGCGTTCGTCATCTCCGCGAGGCCCGCGCCCTTGCCGCCAAGCAGCGCGCGCATGCCCGCATTCCCTTCGGCCTTGCCCTGAGCAAAGAGATAGACCCATTTCTTTCGCGAGGACGAGGCCCTCTTGGTCGCGGTCTTCCGGCGAGCGGGCATGCTGGGCACCTCCCCTTCGAGATGACCAGTTTGGCAGATTTCGTGCTCGGCCCTCACGCGTGTCCCCTGCGTTAGAGTCGGCCAACATGTACGAGCGTCCTGGCTACCGCACTCTTCTCGGCCGGATCCGCGACAACGCGCGCCTGTATATCCGCAAGCAGCTCGAGCTGCCTAAGCAAGAGATCGCCGAGATCGTGCGCCAGAACGTGCGCGCGCTGATCTGGTTCGGCGTCGCGCTGGCGTTCGTCTTTGGCGCGCTGATCGCCCTGACCGTGCTCGTGATCGCGCTCATCGCGCTGTTCCTGCCCTGGTGGGCGTCCGCGCTCATCGTGTTCGCGCTCTTCGTGGGTCTGGCCGCGCTGACTGGATGGACCGGATACAAGAAGCTCGACCTGCGTGGTCCGACGCGGACCATCAATTCGGTAAAGGAGACAGTGCGGTGGGCGAAAGCCCGTCTGCTCGGACGGAGCGCGAGCTAGGTCAGCTCCGCCACACCATCGACATGGACGTCCTGCTCCTGCAGGAGCGTCTGCGCGAGGACGTCGATCCGCGCCGTCTTGCAAAGCGGAATCCGGTCGCGGTCTTCGGCGGACTCGCGTCGGTGCTCGCCATCGGGGTCGTGACCACGACGCGGTCCCTCGCCGAGCGCCGCCGCCGGCGCAGCGATACCGATATCGACGCGCTCATCGCGCGGCTCGGCGGCCGGGTCGACAAGCTCCGCGGGCGCGCGCGCAAGCGTCTCCGCAGTCAGCTGCGCAAGGAGATCGGCGAGGTCGAGCAGCCGCCCAAGCCGCAGCAGATGATCATGCAATCGGTGAGCGGTGCGCTCACGGCCGCTCTCACTCTCGTCGCGCAGCGCTTCGCGTCGCGCCTCATCGCGGACGACGACCTTCCCACCGACCCGATCGACACAATTGCGCGTGCGTCGGACGGTTAGGTCAGCCGTCTAGGCGCGCACGCCGGTCCTAGGCGATCAGGAATCCCGCGAACATCACACTCAGCCCGATCAGGTTCGTGAACTCGAGGATCCCAGTAGCTCCTGTGAACGTCACCGTGCCCCCGACCGCGATGATGATCACGCCGGCCGCGATGACGATGTTCGACAGGGCGCGCCGTCCGTTGCGGCGACGGCGCAGGAAGCCCCACGCCGACCAGAGCGCTCCGCCGATGAGCACGAGGCTGCCGACGCCGCTGCCTAACGCGGCGAGGATCCGCGGCAGCGAGCCATCCGGAAATCCCTTGCCGGTGTCGAGCGCGATCTGCAGATTGACCGGTGTCGCGAACACGGCATAGCTCGAGACCAGACTCAGGAGCACCACGACGACCAGCGCGGGCACCGCGAACCGCGGCGTCACGAGAAGGACCGTGCCGAGCGCGAGCCACGCGACGTTGAGGATCCCACCGAGCAGGTAGAAGACACGGTATTCGGTCTCGCTCGCACCGCTGGTCTGAGCGAGCGCTCCGGCGAGCGCGGCGACCGTGAACATGCCCAGGCCGATGGACCAGGCGAGGAGCGCCATCCGCTTCGATCGCGCGTAGCGCATCCCGACAGCAATGGTGAACACGGCGGAGACGACGACCGTCAAAGCTGGGAGCATCTCGCGAGATTACCGAGGCCGGAACGCGAATGCTGCGAGAACTAGGCAAAACACGGTATAGAGGAGCGGAACTAAGGTCGATTCAGGTCCGCCGACGATAGTCGCGAGCACGGTGGCAAGCGCGGGATCGCGCAGGCCCGACCCAGCAATCGCGGCAGTGACGTTCCCGCCGACGACACGTGCCGCCACGGCGGTCGAAGCGGTCCCTGCGACGAACATGGCCGCTGCACCGAGGAGGGTCGGCAGGATCGGCAACGGCTCGGTCCCATCCGCCGTCCGGTCGAACAGCGGTGGCAGCAGGGTGGCGAGCGCCCCCGCGAAGATGACCACGAGCGCGATCCAGCCGAGCACGCGTAGCGGCACGAGCACTCGGTCCCGGATGGTCGGCAGCGCGTTCGCGAACATCGCCGGGACGGCGAACGCCTCGGTCGCGGTGAACAGCGCGCCTGCGGCGAGCGCACCGCGGCTCCCGATGACGAGCACGGAGACCATGACCGTGCCGAGGAGCAGCGCGCCGGCTGTGTCAGCGCGCCCGCGCATCCGCCCGATGAGCTCCGGCGCGATGAACGGCGCCGGGACAACAGCCAGCGCGATCGCGCCAACGCCGACGCGCTCATCGACGCGGCCCTGGAGGAGCAGCGCTACCGCGCCCATGGCGGCGGCGGGCACGAGGATCAACGCGAGGTTGCGCCGACGGAGGAGGGCGCGCAGGGCCAGCAGCGGGGTGCGCGCGCCGTATGTCGCGAGGTAGACGATCCCAAGGGTCGCGAGGCCCACGCTCACTTCGTTCGCTGCACGCTCCCTGCGGTCGCTGAAGAGGGGCCCCTGCCCCTCGGGCCCCTACGCCTGGGCGCCGAGCTTCTCCCGGACCGCGGCGACGACGTCGGGGATCCCGACGCGGATCTGACCCATGGAGTCGCGCTCGCGGATCGTCACCTGCTTGTCCTCGAGCGAGTCGAAGTCGACGGTCACGCAGAGCGGGGTACCGATCTCGTCCTGCCGGCGGTACCGCCGGCCGATGGCCTGCGTCTCGTCGTACGTCGTCATGAAGTGCGGACGAAGCGATGCCGCGACCTCGCGCGCGAGCGGTGTCAGGCGTTCGTTCTTCGAGAGCGGGAGCACCGCGACCTTGTACGGAGCGAGCTCGGGCTTCAGGCGCAGCACGACGCGAACGCCTTCCTTGTCCGGCTCCTCGTCGTACGCCGCGCAGAGCAGCGCATACGTCGTCCGGTCCGGGCCGACCGCTGTCTCGACGACGTACGGGATGAACTTCTCCCCCGTCGGCTCGTCGAAGTAGCGCAGGTCCTTGCCCGAGTACTCCATGTGCCGGCGCAGGTCGAAGTCGGTCCGGTTGTGGATACCCTCGAGCTCCTTCCATCCGAACGGGAACTGGAACTCGACATCGATCGCCTTCGCCGCGTAGTGGGCGCGCTCGTTCTCGGCGTGCTCGCGGAAGCGGAGCAGCTCGTCGGGGATACCGAGGTCGGAGTACCACCGCCGACGAGTCGCGAGCCAGTCGTCGAACTGCTGCGGCGCATCCGCGGGCTTCGTGAAGTACTGCATCTCCATCTGCTCGAACTCGCGGGATCGGAAGATGAAGTTGCCCGGCGTGATCTCGTTGCGGAACGACTTGCCGATCTGCGCGATGCCGAACGGCAGCTTCCTGCGCATGGCCTGTTGCACGTTGTCGAAGTTCACGAAGATGCCCTGCGCGGTCTCGGGACGGAGCCACGCCACCGACGCCGAGTCCTCCGCCGGGCCGACGAACGTCTTGAACATCAGGTTGAAGCGCCGGGGAGCCGCGAGCTTCTTCATGCCGCAGCTTGGGCACGGGATCGTCGAGACGTCCACGTTGCCTGAGCGGAACGCGTCCATGAGCGCCTCTCCGTTCGGCAGCTCGTCGACGCGGAAGCGCTTCCGGCAGTTACCGCACTCGACCAGTGGGTCGGTGAAGTTCTCGACGTGGCCCGAGGCTTCCCAGACGCGCGGATGCATGATGATCGCGGCGTCGAGTCCGACCACGTCGTCGCGCAGCTGGACCATCGCCCGCCACCAGGCGCGCTTGACGTTGTTCTTCAGCTCGACCCCGAGCGGACCGTAGTCCCAGGTCGAACCGGCGCCGCCGTAGATCTCGCTCGACGGAAAGACGAACCCGCGCCGCTTCGCGAGCGAGCCCACCTTGTCGGCGACGTCCGGCTTCATCCCCTTCGTGACCGTCACTGGATCGCGACGGCCGGACGCGGTGGGAGCGCGCGGATCTCTTCGATGAGACGCGCGGCGGTGACCTCTCGGTCGATGACGTGCTGGACGAAGAGGCGCATGTGTCGCTCGAGCTCGCCCGCGAGCACCGCGTCCACGCGCAGCAGCGCGGCGTTCGCGAAGTCCGAGACGAGCAGATAGCGCAACGACTTCAGCGCGCGCACCGACAGCGAGAGACCGCTGGACGCACGTGCGCAGGGCTCGCAGAGCGCTCCGCCTGACGCGGCGTTCCACGCGTTCTCGCGCTCCTCGAGTGGCTTCCGGCACGAGACGCACAGTGCTAGCTCGGGTCGGAAGCCCGATCGATCGAGCAGGTGCAGATCGAACCAGCGGCACACCAGCGGCGCGGCGAATCCGGCGTCGAGATGGCGCAGCGCGGTCTCGAGCAGGTCGAACAGCGGTGCCGCCGGCGCCCGCTCGACGGTGAAGCGATCGATGAGCTCCGCGCAGTACCAACCTGCGGCGATGCGGCCGAGGTCTTCGCGCAGCGCCGGGTAGATCGCGCGCGCTTCAGCGCCGGTGAGCACGTCCAGCTCGCGGCCGCGCGCGAGCTGATAGGTGGCGTGCGTGAGCGGCTCAGCATGACCGGCCATCCGGCTCGTCGCGCGACGGATCCCCTTCGCGATGACGTGGACTTTGCCGAAGTGGCGGGTGAAGAGGACGAGGATGCGATCGGCCTCACCGAGGTCGACCGCGCGAAGGACGATCGCCTCGGCGCGATACGTACGGGACGGCATCAGACGTGAATGGTACCGTGGCAAACGGTGTCCGACGCCCGTGTCACCGCCGTCGATGAGGAGATCCGCTCGCTCCTGACGCAGGGCGCGGCGGCCCTTGGCCCCTTCTACGGGATGATGCTCTACCACCTCGGTCTGGACGCCACAGAGGCGCGCGGTGGCAAGCGTCTTCGACCGCTCTTTTGCAGTCTGGTGTTCGAGGCGCTTGGCCGGGACGGTGCGCGGGTCACGCCAGTCGGCGCCGCGGTCGAGTTGCTCCACAACTTCACGCTGATCCATGACGACATCGAGGACCAGGATCCGCGACGGCACCACCGGGCGACGGTGTGGTCGGTGTGGGGCGTGCCGCAGGCGATCAACGCGGGCGACGGCATGTATGCGATCTCGCGGCTGGCGATCCAGCGCCTGCGCGGGCGATTCTCCGCCGAAGGCATTCTCGATCTCGCCATCCTGCTCGACCGGACGTGCGTCGAGGTGTGCGAGGGCCAGTTCCTGGACATCAGCTTCGAGTCCCGGACGGACGTGACCGCGGAGCGCTACCGGGCCATGGCCGCGAAGAAGACCGGTGCGCTCTTCGCAGCATCGGCCGAGGGACCGGCCATCCTCGCCACCGACGATCCGGCGATCCACGCGCAGCTCTCGCGATTCGGGGCCGCGTTCGGCCACGCCTTCCAGGCGCATGACGATCTGCAGGGGATCTGGGGCACGAGCGAGCGCACCGGCAAGGTCGAGATGAACGACCTCGTCAAGAGAAAGAAGACCCTCCCGGTCGCGCTCGCGTTCGAGCGCGCATCACCGAAGGTCCGCGGGGAGCTCGACAGCTTGTTCGGACCAGCAGCGCCGCTCGCGCCCAGGAGCGTCGAGCGCATCCGCGGGCTCCTCGAGGACCTCGAAGTGCGCGCGGCGATCGAAGCTGAGATCGTCGAGCACCGCGATCGGGCGCTGCGCCTTCTCCGCAGTGTCCCCGGCATCGT
>JANMWW010000305.1:0-7782 GCA_031394155.1 Chloroflexota bacterium
TTGAGCCTTTGGCCCTTCGGAGGCATCACCATTGAGGGGTCGAGCCCCGCAACGTTTGTGATGAGGAGGCTCTCGTCCGACTTCCCCGGCTCGATCGCGCGCCCTGAGTCGCCTCCCGAGAGAGCGTCGGCACGGCGGTCGAGGCGGAGCCCACCTTTCTGCTTCTGAGGCCCATGGCAGCTCAGGCAACGACTCTGCAAAATGGGAAAGACGTCTCGCGCGAAGTCGATCGAGCCGAGATCGACATAGCGTTGACTCATCGTTGGCGTTCGGTGCCGAAGGAAGCGCTGCACGCCGAACGCCGAGACGCCGCTCGCCGCGAAGTGCGTCGCCGCGCTCGCGCGGATGACGTGCGGCGAGACGCGCTTCCCCTCGAGGCCGGCAGGGACCTTGGCGCGCCGCATCCAGAGTCGGATGGCGTTCGTCGTCACCGCCGACCCATCCCGCGAGAGGAAGAGTGCCGGAGTGGCGTTGTTCGCGCGCGGCCGACGGTCATCACGCAGATACCCCAACAGCAGTGAGCGGAGCGCTGGCGAGAGCGGCACGGTCTCGACTCGGCGGTTCTTACCGCGGATGCGCGCCTGTCCTGCGCCCACGTCGACGTCTTCGAGCCTCAGGCGCACGAGCTCGGCCCCGCGCACTCCGGTGTCGTACATGAAGGCAAGCATCGCGCGATTGCGCCTGCCCATCGCGGTGTCGGGCTGTTGCGCGAGGAGCACGGCGATTTCGTGACGCGTCAGAGTCCGGATCGGTGGGCGATCGCCGCGGAATCGATCGACGCCAGACATCGGCGAGTGCCTGAGACGACCTTCAGCTACGGCCCACGTGAACAGTCCCTCTGCGACCGCGCGATGCCCCTCGACGTACACACCGGTCGTCGGCCGGACGCGTCCTGCCTTCAGAGCGATGAGCCACCGCCGCAGGTCGGTCGCGGTGATCGACGTGACGGCTGGGTCGCCGAGGAACGCGACCAGACGACTCAGTCGGATGCGATAGCAGTCCAGTGTCGCTTGCGCGCGACCAGACGCCTCCTTCGCGAGCACGTACTCCTCGACGAGCCTGCTGAGCGGAGGGTTCGCGCGCCCGCGTTGTCTGGTCCGTATTGCGTGGAGCATGTTTCGATACCGCTGCTGGAGCGGTCCACTTCATGAACGGCTCGTCCTTGCCGGAAGCGGTGGACGCAGGAGAACGGCTGAGCGCGTCACGCCATAGGGCGAACGGCGACTCCTGTGGTGAACGCGTCGATCCCCGCCAGCGCCGCGGCGACCGCGGCGCGGCCATCCGCGCCTGTGACCGCGGCGGGCCGGCGCTCGCGTGCGCCGGCGACGAAGTCGGCGAGCTCGATGAGATACGCGTCGTCGAAGCGCTCGAGGAATCCGGGGAAGAGATCGTGGCGCGCGCCGTCGGGGGTGTAGACCTCCAGACGCGTGCGCTGCTGATGGCCGACCATCGCCGTTCCCTTGGCGCAGATGATCTCGGTGCGCACGTCGTACGCGTACTCGGCGCCCCAGTACGTCTCGATGTCGGCGAGTCCGCCGCGCTTGAAGCGCACCGCATTGAGCGCGGCCGTGGGGGCGTGGCCGTGGTCGCCGCGCTCGTGACAGAGCACCGCGGCGGTGGTGGTGAGCGAGGCGATGTCGTCGGCGAGGAGAAAGCGCGTGAGGTCGAAGTCGTGGATGGTCGACTCGAACATCATCTCGCGCAAGCCCGCCGCCGCGGGGAGGTGCGTGGCCTCGCGATCGCGGTGCACGGCGCGCACGAGCTGCGGCTCGCCGATCGTTCCCGCCGAGATGAGGCGCCTCGCCTCGGCGTAGGCGGGGTCGTAGCGGCGCATGAAGCCGACCTGCAGCCGCACCTTGGCGCGCTCGGCCGCGGCGATCATGCGGTCGCAGTCGGCGATGCTGTAGGCCATCGGCTTCTCCACGAGCACGTCCTTGCCGGCCGCGAGCGCGGCGATGGCCTGCTCGGCGTGAAAGCGCGAGGGCGACGCGACGACGACCGCCTGCACGTCGGACCGCGCGAGCAGCGCGTCGACCGACGCCGCGGGCTCCGCGCCGAGCTCGCCGGCGACGCGCTTGGCCAGGTCGGCGGCGTAGTCGTACACCGCGACGAGCGCGGCGCCGTCGATCCGCCGGGCGGCGTTCTCGGCGTGGCGCCGGCCCATCATGCCGACGCCGATGACGCCGACGCCGATCCGGCTCACGCCGGCTGCTTCGCCAGGTGCGGCGCGATGAAGGCGTAGCTCGCCGCCGCGTCGTCCTTTGGATCGCGCGCCGAGCCGGGCGCGATGCGGATGTCCTGCTCGACGATGAGCCAACCGTCGAAGCCGGAGCCGCGCAGCGTCGTGAGGAAGCCGGCCATGTCGACCGCGCCCTGTCCGACCGGCGCGAACACGTCCTCGCCCACGGCCTCGGTGAAGTCGAGCTTGCGCGCGAGCGCGCGCTGGTACCGGTCGCGATGCACGTCCTTGAGATGCACGTGCCACACGCGCGCGGGATCCTCGCGCAGCAGCGCGAGGGGATCGCCGCCGCCGTAGAAGTAGTGCCCGGTGTCGAGGCAGAGGCCCACCAGCGACGGATCGGTGCGCCGCAGCAGCTCGGAAGTTTCGCGCGGCGTCTCGACGTACGTCCCGGCGTGCGGGTGGAACGCGGTGACCAGGCCCATGTCCTTCGCGCGGCGCGCGATCTCGTTCGCGCCGTCCGCGAAGCGCTTCCACTCCTCGTCGGTGAAGGTCCGATCGCTCGGACCGACGCGGCCGGCGATCTTCTCGCGCTCCCCGTCGCCGGCCTCCGCCAGCACGAGCACCGGTGCGCCGAGGTCCGCCAGGAGGCGGCTCGTGTCCATCGCGTACGCGAACTGCTCGTCGTACCGCGCGGGATCGTGAAGCGCGACCGGGCAGAACGCGCCGGCCAGCGCGAGCTTTCGCTGCCGCAGCGCCTTGCCGAGCACCGCGGCGTCCTTCGGCAGATAGCCCCACGGACCGAGCTCGGTGCCGGTGTAGCCAAGCTCGGCCATCTCATCGAGGACGCGCTCGTACGGGAGCATCTCGCCCCATCCGGGGAGCTCGCACACGCCCCAGCTGATCGGCGCGGTGCCCAGCTTCATCGCGGTCCGGTTCAGCGCCATCGTTCGAGCACCTCCGTGAGCTCCGCGAGTGAGCGTATCTGGGCATCCGCGCTTACGTCGAAGTCGCGCGGGGCGCCGACGGGCTGCGGCCGCGGCGGAGGATGCCGCATCCAGATGCCGCGGATGCCGGACTGCTGCGCGCCGAACACATCCTGGTACGGCTCGTCGCCGACCATGAAGGCGTCCTCGGCGCGGGCGTCCGCGATCGCGAGCGCGCGAGCGAACATCGCGCGGTGCGGCTTGCGATAGCCGGTGCTGTGCGACGTCACGACGCCGTCGACGAATTCGGCCATGCCCAGCGAGGGAAGATCGGCCACGAGGTCGTCATCGCCCGTCCAGAGCGTGTTGCTCACGAGGACGATGCGCGTGCCCTCGCCGTGCAGCCGCTCGAGCAGGTCGCGCGCGCCGGGCGCGAGCTCGGCCGCGACCGCGCGCGGCACCTCGGCCAGGCGCCGCAGCTCGTCGAGGTCGATGCCCGATCGGTCGGCGCCGCGCCGGTCGATCCATCGCTGCAGGACCACCAGCGTGCGCTGTCGCAGCGGCTCCTGCGGGTCGTCGTGCAGCAGCTCGGTGAGCAGGTCGGCCGCGAGCAGATCGCCGTACCAGTCGCGCGGGCCGAAGCGCGCGGACAGTCGCGCGAGCGTCACGTCGCGCCCGGCGGCCGCGCCGGCACGCGCGCGAAGCAGCGTGTCGCCGACGTCGAACAGCGCGGCGCGGATCAGCGTGAGCTTCCTTGACGCGTCAATCGGGCACTCCTAGGGTAGGCGGCCTCACAGGGGGCGGTAGGGAGGCGAATCATGAAGCGATGGCTTCGACGCAGCACCGGCATCTTGGTGGCATTTCTCGTCGCGAGCGCATGCGGTGGCGCGGCCACCCCGGGCGCGAGTCCGGCGGCCAGCGCCGGCTCGACCGCGAGCTCGGCGGCGACGATCGCCGACAAGGAGCTCAACTTCTACAGCGGCGGCGACACGAACGTCCAGGACCTGCACACCAAGCAGATCATCCCGGCGTTCGAGAAGGCCACCGGCATCAAGGTCACGTTCACGTTCCTCGAGCATGGCACCGGCGCCCAGGGCATCTACGACCGCATCAAGGCGCAGAAGGACACCGGCAAGACGAGCTGGGACATCGACCTCTGGGAGTCGGACACCGGCTACTACACGCGGCCGGATGACCTCTTCCTCGAGGTCGCCGCGAAGGACATCCCCAACCTGGCGAAGATCCCGAAGGCCACGCTGGACTTCGTGAAGAACAAGGCCGTGCCGTATCGCGGCTCGAGCGTCGTGCTCGCGTACAACTCGGACAAGGTGAAGGACCCGCCGAAGACGTTCGACGACGTCCTCGCGTGGGTGAAGGCGAACCCGGGCAAGTTCGCGTACAACGAGCCCTCGACCGGTGGGTCCGGCGACGCGTTCGTCATCTCGACGCTCTACAAGTTCAGCGACTACCAGAAGTACGTGACCCAGCCGTTCAGCGCGGCGAACGAGAAGGAATGGACCCCCGCGTTCGAGGCCCTGAGGGCGCTGGGCCCGTCCCTCTACGGCCCGGCCATCTACCCCAAGGGCAACGCCGGAACGCTCGATCTCCTCAACCGCAGTGAGATCTGGATGGCGCCCGTCTGGTCGGACCAGGCCACGCAGGCGCTCTCCGGCGGCAGCCTTCCGAAGACCATCAAGCTCACGCAGATCAACCCCGCCTTCAACGGCGGCGCGGCGTACATCGGCATCACCAAGAACGCCACGCACAAGCAGGCCGCAGCGGCGTATCTCAACTTCCTGCTTGAGCCGGCGCAGCAGTCGCTCATCGCGACGGGTGTTATGGCCGGTTACCCGGCGATCGACTGGCAGTACATGCCCGCCGACGCGCGGAGCCGTTTCGCGGGCGCCGACAAGGAGTACCGCTTCTGGCCGGGCGGCACGTACGGCCAGGACATGCAACGCCTGTGGCACGAACAGGTCGCGGCGAAGTAGCCAGAGGCTAGGGACCGGGGAGGGACGGCGTGGCGGCGATCCCATCCGCTCACGCCGTCCCTCGCCCTCGGCGGATCGAGCGGGCGCGCATCGCGGGTATGGCCATGGTGCTGCCGTCGCTCCTCTATCTCACGGTCTTCGTCTTCATCCCGGTCATCAAGGCGTTCTCCACCTCGTTCACGGTCCGCGACCGCGATGACGCCGGCAACTACGCCTTCCGCGTGGGCCTTGACAACTACACGACCATCCTGAACAGCCCGACGCTGCGCGCAAACATTGTCTTCACCGTGGTCATCGCGGTCGTCTCGGTGGCGATCGTCTTCGTCATCGCGTATACCATCGCGCTGACGCTCAGGTTCGGCAAGGGGCGGGCGGTGAACGTCATCGGGCGCATCTACATCGTCCCGCTGTTCATCCCGTCGGTCATCGCGAGCTACGCGATGATCACGTTCCTCGCGAACCACGGCTTCGTCGACGGCATCCTTCAGGCCCTCGGCCTGCCCGACGGCGCGTTCCCGCGGATCGTGTTCGACTGGAAGGGCATCGTCATCACCCAGGTCTGGCTCAGCCTGCCGTTCATGACCGTGCTGCTCTCATCGGTGCTCCTGGAGATCAACGACACGCTCATCGAGAGCGCGCGCGACGTCGGCGCGTCGAAGTGGCAGATCTTCCGCCACATCGTGCTGCCGCTGTCCGCGCCGGGCGCGCTCATCGGCATCACCTTCATGTTCCTGGGGGTGGTCGGCGGATTCACCGTGCCGTACCTGATGGGGCCGAACGCGCCGCAGATGCTCGGCGTGTCGATGGTCTACTACATGACGAACTACTACGAGCCATACATCGCGAGCACGCAGGCCGTCGTGATCTTCCTGCTGTCGCTCGTCGCCGCGGTGTACTACGTGCGGCAGCAGTTCAAGCGCGAGGTCCGCTGATGGCCGCGCAGACGCCGTCGCTCCCGACGATCCGACTCACCTGGTGGCTCGAGAATCCGCGCATGCGCCGCATGGTCCTCCGGCTCTTCGCCGGCGCGCTGCTCGTCTTCATCGGGATCCCGCTGCTCACGCTGGTGCTCTGGTCGTTCGCGGGCGAGTGGTTCTGGCCGAATCTCATCCCCTCGGAGTGGTCGCTGCGCTGGTGGCTCGAGGTCGTCGAGAACCCGCGGGTGACCGACGCGATGGTGCTGTCGTTCACCATCGCTCCGGTGGTGACGGTGCTCACCGCGCTCGTCGCGATCCCGGCGGGCTACGCCTTCGCGCGGCTCGACGTGCCGTACCGCCGCACCCTGCTGCTGCTGTTCCTCATCCCCAACGCCTTCCCGCGCATCGGCCTGTACGTGTCGCTCGCGGTGCTCTACTACCAGATCGGCCTCATCGACACGTTCTGGGGCGTGGTGTTCCTGCACATGATCGGCACGCTCGTGTACATGACCTGGATCACCACCGCGACGTTCCGCTCCATCGACCCGCACCTCGAGGAGGCCGCGCGCGACGCCGGCGCTTCGCCGCTGCGCACCTTCGTCGCCGTGGTGCTGCCGCTCGCGCTCCCCGGCATCATCGTCGCCTCGCTCTTCAGCTTCCTCGCGTCGCTCGACGAGGCGCAGGGCACGCTCATCGTCGGCACGCCGCACCACATCACCATGCCGGTGCTCCTGTACACGCTCATCTCCAGCTTCCAGCGGCCGGTCGCCGCGGTCTTCAGCGTGCTGCTCGCGCTGCCCTCGCTCGTGCTGTTGGTCGTCGCGCAGCGCTACCTGCGCAGCGAGTACGTCGCCGCCGGCCTGGGGCGGATGTAGCGATGGCCGAGGTCGAGCTCCGTCACGTCACCAAGCTGTACAAGGACACTCGCGCGGTCGACGACGTGTCGCTCACCATCAAGGACCGCGAGTTCGTCGCGCTCCTGGGCCCGTCCGGCTGCGGCAAGACGACGACGCTGCGCATGCTCGCCGGCTTCATCCGGCCCGATGCCGGTCAGATCTTCATCGACGGCCGCGACATCACCGACCTGCCGCCCGAGCGGCGTCCGACGGCGATGGTCTTCCAGAGCTACGCGCTCTGGCCGCACATGACCGTCGCCGAAAACATCGCCTTCGGCCTCAAGCTGCGCAAGCTGCCGAGGGCCGAGATCGCCGAGCGGACCACGCGCATGCTCGATGTCGTGCGGCTCCCGGGCGTGGAAGCGCGCTTTCCCGCGCAGCTCTCCGGCGGCCAGCAGCAGCGCGTCGCGCTCGCGCGGGCCCTCGTCCTCGGGCCTCAGATCCTGCTGCTCGACGAGCCGCTCTCGAACCTCGACGCGAAGCTGCGCGTGCGCATGCGCGACGAGATCCGGCGCATCCAGCAGGAGCTGCAGATCACCACCGTGTACGTGACGCACGATCAGGAAGAGGCGCTCACCATGGCCGATCGCATCGCGGTCATGAACAAGGGCGTGCTGCAGCAGCTGGGCGACGCGATCGACATCTACGACCGCCCGGCCACCGCGTTCGTCGCGGACTTCATCGGCTCGAGCAACTTCTTCTCGGGGACGCTGCGCCGCTCGGGCGGCGTGTCCGTGGCGCACATCGGCGACGCGCGCGTGGCGGTCGAGGCCGACGGGCTCGCGGACGGCAGCGCGGTGACCGTGTCGGCTCGCCCCGAAGATCTCGAGATCGTGCACGCACCCGGTGCCGGCACGTTCGCGCTCGCGGACC
>JANMWW010000001.1:0-3236 GCA_031394155.1 Chloroflexota bacterium
CCATGAGGCTCAGCCGGCGGTCGTCCTTCCAGGCTTCGGTCGCGAAGCGCTCGGCGAACAGACCGAGGACCCACGCCACGAGGAGCGCCCACACGATCAGCCCGATCGCTGCCGAGAGATCGAGGCCGGTGTTGACGAGACCGAGCGCGCGCAGCTTTTCGACCTCGAGCGGCCCAACGACCGTGCCCTCGCGCACGACGACCTCGTTCGCGACGACCTGCACCTGCACCGGCGCGACCGCGCCGCGCGCAGCCTGCTGCGCGATGGACGTCGACACCGGATCGAGTACGACGTTCGCATCGAGGAACTGCCTCGTGATCTCGGTCGCGACGCGCTTCTGGCGATCGCTCCAGGCCGGCGGCAGCGCTTTCCCCGCCTCGGCCTTCACGGCGTCGAGCTGCTCGGCGCGAATGCCCTGTCCGTACAGGCTGCGGAGCGTGTTGTCGAGCTCCTTCTGCAGCGCATCCCACTCCGATGCCGGCATGTCGATCACGTCGGCCGCGAGCGCCGGCGCCAGCGACACCTCCGTCGCGCGCGTGAGCGCGCTGAGCTTCTGATCACGGGACAGCGTCGGGTCACTGCGCACGCGCGAGATCGTCGCGGTCGCCTGCGCGAGGTGATCGCGTGAGGTCGCAAGAACGGCCGGATTCGGCGCGTATTGCTTGGGCACGGCGTTGGCGGCGCGATCGCGCTCGGCTTCGGTGAGCGACTCTGAGACGAAGGACACCGAGCGCGGCGCCTTGAGCGCCTGCGTGGCGACGGTGCCAACGTTGTATGTGACGGTCGATGGTGGCGAGAGCAGCAGGCCTGCCGCGGTGAGCAGTCCGGTCGCCAGAACGAAGACCCACATGCGGGTGCGAGGCGCGGTGAGCGCCAAGCGCAGGTCCATCACCCTCGGGGGTGGCCGGAACCGACGGATCATTGGCTCTTCTCGTGCCGATCGTACGCCCGGACGATCCGGGCAACGAGCTCGTGCCGCACGACGTCGCGCTCGTCGAAGTCCGTGAAGGCGATACCGGGCACGTCCTTCAGGATCTCGCGCGCCATCGCCAGGCCGGACTTCTGGTTGCGATCGAGGTCGACCTGGGTCATGTCGCCGTTGACCACGGCTTGCGACCCGTACCCGAGGCGCGTGAGGAACATCTTCATCTGCAGCGAGGTCGTGTTCTGCGCTTCGTCCAGGATGATGAATGCCTCATTCAAGGTGTTGTGCGTCACGAGGAAGTCATTAGTGACGTAGAGCGAGTCGGCGGCCGCGACTCGAATACATACCGTCTCTTTCTGACCTTCCGGTTCGATGCTCTCGATGAAGCGCATCGGGCGACCCCCGCCGGTCTCTGCGTAGAGCTCCATCTTCCGGGCCAATCGGAACGGCGCGATCGAGTCAGGCAGCCGGATGTCGAGAACATATGAGTCGTGCCGATGTTCTACAGCGCGGCCGCGAGCGAGGCCCGGCGCGCGGCCAGCAGCGGCGCGCGTTCTCCAATAGACGATCCCGCTCAGCGATCGAACGAGAAACAGCACGTCGTCCCTGAGCTGTGGCGACGTCGTCGTGTACTGCACTCGGCACGTCCGACCGTCTTGCGTCACCGGTCCGCCGTCGGTATCGAGAAGCCCCTGGAGCACGCCAAGGCGCGTTTCAGCGTCGTTGAACAGGTAGGCGGCCGGGATGAATTTCGTGTTGGAGCGCGTCCCGGCCAGTCCAAGTTCGCGAAGGATCGCCGTAACGGGATTCGCGACGATGACACCGCCACGCTGACCCGACTTCTTTCGCAACACGTAGTCGACCGCGTTCTTCTGGGTTACTGCGATATCGGGCAACACCTCCGCGAGCGCGATTACGAGCTCGGGGTCGGCCGTCGTGAACGACGGCGTCGTCGATGTCGTGAGGCAGCCATCACCGAGCAGGAGCCCGAGCGCATATGGATCCATTGCCACGGGACGCGAGGCAAGCGCCACCGGCCGCGAGATCAAGGGCAGCTCGAAACGGTGGCGGTGTGCGGCCCGCAGCCGTCCGATCATGTCGCGTGTCTCGAGAACTCGCCACGACTTGCCGCGAGCACGGTGCGCAGCTGTCGCAACGCTCCACAGATGCTCGCCGCAACACAGCGTCGACGCGCCATCCTGCGCCGAGACGCGATAGACGTTCTTTTTTCCTTGAGGGAAAACGCCGAGCACCGCTGTCGGCTGCCCGTCCGAGCCGATGACCTCGTCGCCGACGCGAAGTTCGCCGATCTGTCGATATCCACTCGGGGTGAGCACCAGACTGTGTATCGGCTGTGCCCGGCCACGCATGAAGGCCAGAGGCGCGACTTCGATCTCACCGCGTTCCATCGCGCGCGTAAAGCGCTCCGGTGTCATCAGCTCGTACAAGGCGTCGTAGAGCGGGCGGAGATATGGATCGATCTTCTCCGTGAGATCACCGGGAAGGAATCCGAGGCGCTCACCCGCCTCGACGGCGGGACGCGTGAGCACGAGCTTCGCGACCTTGCGATCACGCAGTGCGACGACACCCATCGCGACCGCGATATAGCTTTTTCCCGTACCAGCTGGGCCCGTCGCGAAGACAAGGTCGTGACTGCGGATCGCTTCGACGTACGCGCGCTGGTTCGGGGACTGCGGCGTAATGCGCTTTCCGCGCACTGTCGTCGCGATCACGTCGCGCATCACCTCGGGTGTGACGACCGGCGCGTCCTTCGCCTCATCGATGAGCCGCTCGAGTGCGGGCTTGCGCAGCGACTCGTCGCGGTCGGAGAGCGTTCGCATCGCACTGACGAGCTCACCGACGCGGGCGACCTGCGGGGGCTCGCCGCTGATCCGCAGCTCGGCGCCGCGCGAGATGATCTTCACGGCGAACTCACGCTCGATGCGATCGATGTTCTGATCGTTCAGGCCGGTCACGAACATCATTTCGTCGGGATCGGGGATGAGGATGGTGATCTGCGCGGGGGCGCTCACGCGCTACGCCTTTGCCTTGAGCAGCGCCTGGACGATGCCCGCGACCTGCCTGCCATCGGCGCGGTCCTTCGTCTCCGCGAGGACCGCTGTCATCACTTTGCCCATGTCACGCGGACCGGTCGCACCCGTCTCGGCCACGACGCGCGTCACGATCGCGCGCACCTCGGCCTCGCCGAGCTGCTTGGGAAGGTCATCGGCGATCACCGCAAGCTCCTGTGCTTCTTTTTCCGCCCGGTCGGGCCGACCGCCCTTCTGGAACGCGTCGTTGGACTGGCGGC